>PEBW01000007.1 GCA_003050565.1 Brockia lithotrophica | reverse complement strand
CAGGTGACGGCTTCGACGCCATCGATCTGTTCGAGGCGCTCCTTGAGCGCTTCCGCTTCGACGTCGCTTTTGTTTTTGAGCATGAGGATGCCCGTACCGCCGTAACCGAAGGCCTGGTTCAGGATGTCCTGCCCTTGGACCGAAGGGAGACGCTCCGGAAGATAGGCCAAGATGTCGTAGTTGATGCGCGTATGGTTCATCCCGTACCCGGCCGGGATGAGAAAGAGCAAGGAGAGTATGACGATGAGGACTCTCTTTTTGACGACCCACCGGGCCATCGCGTCCAGCATGTTCGACACCCGCCCGTCCGGTTCCTGGTTGTTTTCTCAAGCTCCAAAAAACCCAAAAATACGGCGGAGAAACGCCCGCCTCCATCCCCATTATTCTTAAAGATATGCTTCGCGTAGAAAGTCGTCCAGTAAGCGGACCTCCTGCTCGGACAGTTCGACCATCGACTGCACGTACCGGCCGATGAGTTCGGCCATGGTGAGGTCCAGATCGCGTCCTTCCGCTTGCGCGACGATGCCGAAAACCGTGCCGATGAGGAGCGCAAGGCGCGTTCTTCCGGCCGGCACATGGGAGAGGAGGTTTCGGATCAGCGCTTCGGTTTTCCGGTCGAGCTGGCGCAGGTAGGCGAGCAGGAGTCCGAAGAACCACGCCCCGAAAGCGGCCCGCGATCCGGCGTGCACAAGCTCGTGCAGAAACGTTTGGACGATTTCGCGAAGGCCCTGGCTTTTGACCCGATCCAGCGCCTCGAGGATTTTGGCCTTGACCTCGGGCCACTCGTTCTCCCAGGCCTCTTCCTTTTCTTCGGACCATTTTTGCTCGAAAAGCCGGATCGCCTTCAGGCTTGGGATAAAGACGACCTGGGAGCGGCCCACGGCGCCGGGAGACAGAACGTAGTCGCGGATCAGGTAGCCGAGTTTTTCCAGTTCCTTCACCATGTCGTACGCCGTCCACTTGCTCACGCCGATCGCTTTGGCCAGGGTTTCGTAGTGGACGGGGAGCTGCGTTTTGTGATAAAGTTCAATCAAGCGGCGCAGGAATTCCTTGCGGCGTTCGGTCAAGAGCATCCCTTACGCCCCCCGTTTCGTTTGTGCACATCATACCCCCAAAAAACCCAAAAAGTCAACGCAGAGAAGACAGGACGGGGCGCAAGGCGGCCTCCCCCTCGTCGAGACGATCGCCCGCCACGATCGTTCGGTGAGGTGCGCTGTATAGCCGCATGCGGGCCAATCGGTTGGCGTTCGAGCTTTGGTCAGAGCCGCCGGAAGAAATTCTGGATGAAGGAGAAAAGGAGGGCGGCAGATCGCCGCCCCCCAGCTTCGACCCGCTCCAGAAGATGCGCCCGTCGCGCTTTTTCCGTCCCCGGTTCCCGCAGGCGGACCGACCACCGGCGTTCGTTCGCTCCAGCGGTCGTCCGATTCGGTCGGCCCCGCCGCCATCACCCCTTCGGGTGCCCGTATAAAGCGCTTTCAAACACCGGAAATGCTCATCCTCCCGTATCACGGACACCTTGTCATGCGCAGCGAGGGTGGAGCATTTACCTCTTCACACGCGCTCCTCGCGCGCACCTGGTTGAGCCAGGCCGTCTGACCGCTCGCGCCTCACGCGCGCCCACTCCTTAAAAAGCGCGAGCCCAAAACCGAGCGCCGACCGGACTTCGGGATCGGAAAGCGCCCGAACCAGCGCGAGCGTCGACTTCGGCTCCGGAGACGTTTCCTTGCCCGACTTGACCGTCCGGTACGCCTCGCCCAGCGCCTTGAGGTCGTCGATGAGGCCGGCCGAAACCGCATCGTCGAGCTCCATCACCGCCCGCACGAAAAGCCCCGTCACATCCTCGACCATCGGTTGCGTCATCGACGACTTGGCGACGGCGACAAATTCCGCGATCTCGAAGAGCGCATCGAGTGTGCCCCGCTCGTGCATCGCCTGAAGTCGATCGAGAAGCGGCGCCGCTTCCTCGCTCCTCCGTAGGAGCGCCTCAAGCCGTGCGAGGCGTTCTTCCGTCAGCCAGTCGTCCAGCTTTTCGAGCGCGACGACCGCTTTCTTCGTCAGTTCGGCGTCCATCGTATCTCCCCCTACATCAGACCGCGGGCCGTCAGCCAGTACAACTCGTTATACATCCCCTTGAACCAGTGGAGGAGCTGGGACGTCGCGGCCGGCCTGGGTGGGTGGTCGTAGTCGAACGCGATGAAACTCGCATCCTCCAAACTGTTTTCCAAAAAGCAAGCCACCTTTCCGTTGTAAAGGTGCGTCTCCGGAAGGCCGCGCACGCGATCGACGAGGTTTTTCACCAGCACCTCCGCCTGATAGTGGGCCGTCGACCCCGCCTTGCTGATCGGAAGGTTCGTCGCATCGCCGAGCACGTAGACGTCGTCCTGGCCGATCATCTTGAGCGTATGGCGGTCGGTGGGAATGAAGCCCGACTCATCGCCGATGCCGGAGTTTAGGATCACCCCGGCACCTTTGTGCGCCGGGATCGAGATCAAAAGATCAAAAGGATGCTCGCTCCCGTCCATCGTCAAGACGACCTGCCGCTTCGGATCGACCGCTTCCATGTTGAAAAACGTTTCGTACCGGATGCCGCGGGCGTCGAACTGTTGTTTCGCCCAATCGGCAATCGGCTCTGCGGCGTGCACGCGGCCGATCGGATACGTGTAGACGATCTCCACCCGATCGCGCAGGCGGCGACGGCGAAAATAATCGTCCAACATGAGCGTCACTTCGACCGGAGCGGCCGGACATTTGTGCGGAACGTCCTGCACGATCATGATGCGCCCGCCCGTCCACGTCGTCAAGCGATCGCGCAGCCGCTCGGCCCCTTGGGGCGTATAAAAATCGTAGGTGACCTCGGCCAACCCGGGGACGCTCTGAAAGTCGGGATAGGAACCGGTGGCGATGACGAGAACGTCATACGGATAGTGCCGTTGCGGCGAGATCAGTTGTTTGCGCTCTAGATCGATGCGCGTGATCTCATCCACCACCAAGCCAACTTCCGGAAGAAGGAGCGCCCGCTCGGAACGGACGAAATCTTCAAGGGGCCGCTCGTTGAACACGACGAACAAGTACCCGGGCTGATACCAGTGTCGATCGCGATCGGTGACGACCGTCACTTCGACGGTGCCGCGGCGAATTTCCGGGCGAAGCGCCCGCGCCAGACGGTTGGCCACCGTCGTTCCGGCCGTCCCGCCGCCGAGCACGACAATGCGCATGGTCACGGCCACCCTCTCTGATCGTCAATCGGGCACTTCCTCAGCGCTCTTTTTTGATCGCGATCTTCCAGTATCCCTCGGCTTCCTCGACGTACAGCACCGTATGGCCCATCTTCTTCGCCCATTCGGGGATGTCCTTGGCCGACCCGGCATCGTTGGAAAGCACTTCGAGCACGTCGCCGACCTTCGCCTCGCGCGCCGCTTTGATCAACTCCATGAGCGGTCCCGGGCAGAAAGATCCCCGAGCATCGATGGTCTTCTTCGCTTCCGCCATCTTCCACCCCTCCTTGATCGCGAGCCCCGGCCGGTTACATCGTGATGATCGCGCCGCCGGCGGCGATGTTGAAAAAGGCGCTCACGCCGATCACGTCATCGAACACGTCGATCAGGTCCGCCTTCGACCAGTTCATCACGTCCATCGCCAGTGCACAAGCGTAAACCTTCAGCGTCCCCATTTCCTTCCCGTTCGCGATCAGCTCCGCAAATGGCTGCGCTTTCGCCCGCAGCGCTTCGCCGACGACCCCGGTGCGGAAGCGCCCTTCCGCCTGCGTCGATTTGAGGAAGGGGACGAGTCCATTCATCGTCACGAACAGGTTAACCTCCATCCCCGACATCGCCGCGACCGAGGCGATGAGCGATGCGGCATGCACTTTCTCCAGCTCCTCTGACGCGAGCACGATCGAGAGCTTTTGGGCGTTTTCCGTCATGTGCTTTTCCTCCTTTCGCATGCGGCTCGGCAATAACGATCCCCGAAGTTCAACGCCGGATCCGAAAGCGCAGGTTACCATACCCTCTTGGGTACTGTAACTGCCTTTCGTGATAATTATAAAGCCACGGTTACGTCCCGTCAAGTGTGTAAGTAGGCCCCCTTCGGGTGGGCTGATCATGCTCCATCGCCATCTCACCTTTGCCGTTCGCCGCGCTCGACCTGGCAGATCCTCTCTGAGCAAGCGGGCCGAAAGGGGCTAAGGAACGGAAAATACCCACAAAAAACGCCCGGGCCGGCCCGGACCGGGGCGAATCCCAGGCCCGGGCGAGATCACGCTCGTCTGCGCCGCCCGTCGGGGACCGATATCGCAGCTTCGGAGGTTACGTGCAGGTTTTCCTCCTTCCCCTTGGCGCCGTCTCCCCGCAGAGGGGCTTCCTGTGGGGGAGACTGTCCGGCGTCCAGCGGCACGATTACCGGAATCCCGGATACGTGCGCCACGACGACCGAAACGCCGTAGACGGCCTGAATGACCTCCGGGGTCATGACCTCCGGCCCGCCGGCGGCAAAAACCTTGCGATCCTTGAGGAAGAGGAATTTGTCAGCAAAGCGCAGGGCCAGGTTCAGGTCGTGCAGGACGACGATGCCCGCGATCTTCCGTTCCTTGACGAGGTCGCGCATGATGGCGAGGACTTCGAGTTGGTTGCGGAGGTCGAGGTTGTTCGTCGGCTCGTCGAAGAGGAGCACCTCCGGCTCCTGCGCGAGGGCGCGGGCGATAACGACCTTTTGGAGTTCGCCGCCGGAAAGTTCCGTGAGGTACCGCAAGGCGTAGTCTTCGAGGCGCATGCGCCGAAGGACGTCCTCCACGATTTGGATGTCGCGCTCGGTGACGTCCCACTTGATGTACGGCTTGCGGCCCAAGAGCACCGCGTCGAACACGGTAAAGCGCGGGCATTCATGGCGCTGGGAAACGTAGGCAACCCTTTGGGCGACCTCCAGAGGCGTGAGCGACCGCACGTCTTTCCCGTCCACGTAGGCCGTTCCCCGTTGGGGGCGGAGGATTTTGTTCACGATCTTGATGAGGGTGGACTTGCCCGCGCCGTTGTTCCCGAGCACGGCGAGCACTTCCCCGCGGTTAAGGGAAAACGACACGCTGTCGAGGACCGGGACGCTTCGGTAGCGAAAGGCCACGTCGTCGACGCGGAGGATCATCGGCGATACCCCCTCATAAGGACGTAGAGAAACACGGGTGCGCCGAGCGCCGAGGTGACGATCCCTACGGGGAGGATTACGGGAGAAAGGATCACGCGACCTACGGTGTCCGAAGCGAGGAGGATGAAGCCGCCGAACACGGTGGAGGCGGGGATGAGGTAGCGGTGGTCGCCGCCGATGAGCCGACGCATGATGTGCGGTCCGATGAGGCCGATGAAGCCGATGATTCCGAGGAAGGCGACGATCACCGCGGTGACGAGGGCGGTCACGAACATCCCCGAGAGCCGGACGCGCTCGACGTCGACGCCGAGGGCCTTCGCCGTCTCTTCGCCGCTGTCCAGGGCGTTGTAGTTCCAGCGGTTGTGCATGAAGTACAGCGTGGCGGCGAGGACGACGACGGTCATGATCCCGAGGTCCCTCCACGTGGCGCGACCGATGTCCCCGAACGTCCAAAAGACGATGGAAGCCACGGTCACGTCGTCGGCGAAGTACTGGATGAGCATCGTGCCTGCCTGAAAGAGGCTGCTCAGCGCGACGCCCGAAAGAACGAGGGCTTCCGGCGTAGCGCGGAACATTTTGGCGAGAAAGATCACGACGAGCGTCGTCGCAAGGGCGCCCGTAAAGGCAGAGATCACGACGACGTAAGGGTTGTTGATGAAGACGTGCTCCATGTTCCGGACGCCGCCGGCTCCGAGGAAGAAGATCGCCACCGCCGCGCCAAAGGCGGCACCTTGGGTGATCCCGAGGGTAAACGGCGAGGCAAGGGGATTCCGAAGGACGCTCTGGGCGACGGCACCGGCGACCGAAAGGCCCATCCCCGCCACTACCGCCGCGAGGACGCGCGGAAGGCGGATGTTCCAGATGATCACGTTCATACGCGCGTCTCCCTTGCCGAGCAGCGTGCGCACGACGTCGGCGACGCTCAGGTTGGCCGATCCCGCAACGACGGCGTAGAGCATGAGGAGAATCGTGGCGAGGAGCGTCGCGAAAATGACCGCCCACTTCGCGCGGATGTATCCCCGGTACCTGCGGCCAATCGTCCAAGGCTCCGTGACCATCTCCCGCTTCCCCCCATCTTCGGGTTCGCCCGCCTCTCCTGCGCCCCGGTATAGAAGCGAAGGAAGGGGAGCCCTTCCCCCAGGCCCCCCTTTCTCAAGCTGCAAACGCTTCTACGGCGTCACTTGCCGGACTCGTTCTGCTGCCCTGCGGGCTTCGAGAGGTCGATGGGCGCTCCCGCCTTGCCGTAGGCCCTCTCGAGCTCCGCAGGAATTCCCCTTCCTCCCTCGCCGAAGAAGGCCACGTAGATCTCCTCGCCTTTCCGCGTGAGGTCCACGTCCTGGAACTTCTCCGGATAGAGGACCTTGCCGACGATGTACGCGTCCCACAGGGCCGTCTCGACGTTCGTAGCGTAGAAGTTGAAGGGATAAAGCCCGTAGACCTTCTTGTCTTTCACGGCCTTAAGGCTCTGGTAGAACTGCGCGTTCTTCTGGTAGTCGTCCGTCACGAGCTTGAGGTTTCCGAGGTCCAGGAAGATGATGTCGGGGTTCCACTCGACGAGCTTTTCCCGGTCGAGGTCGGGGACTACGTCTTTGTCCAGCGCCGCGGCGACGTTTTTCGCATGCGTGAGGGCGAACGGCGGGAAGTTCTTCTGCGTGCTCGTGATCCCGTGGGCGCCCTTGAAGCCGAGGCCGCCTACGTACACCGCTGGCTTTTGCCCGTCGGGGACGTCCTTCGTCCGCTGCTTGAGGTCTGCCGTGGTCTTTTCGATGAAGTCGACGACTTCCTGCGCCCGTTTCTCCTTGCCGAGGGCTTTCCCGATGTTTTGAATCGACGTGTAGAGCGGCTTGTCCAACGTCCCGAGGGGGCCGTACGACAGAACGATCACGGGCACGCCCGTCTTGGCCTGGAGGTCGTCGGCTCCCTTGGCATCCGAAGGCTGAGCGGCGAAGATCACGTCCGGTTTGACCTCGACGATCTTTTCCACGTTGGGCTGCGTGTCCGGCCCGCCCTGCCCGATCACGGGAAGGGACTGGATCTCGTCCTTAAACGGATACCCGTAGGTCTTGCCGGGGCTTGCTCCCTTTTCGATCTGCTCGACGCCCACGACGCTCTCCATTCCGTCCACGTACGTGACGAGGCGCAGGGCACCCGGACCGATGGCGACGACCCGCCTCGCCGGTGCGGACAAGGTGACCGCGCGGTTGGCGGCGTCTGTGATCTGGATCTGTCCTTCGGCCTTGCCCGCCGACGGAGCATGCGTCCCCGGCGTCTCCGACGAAGCAGGGGCCTGTGTCTTCCCGCCGCACGCGCCGAGCGTCCCTACGAGGGCCAGCGATAGGGCCAGTGCGACAAAAAGGCGCAAGCGGCGAAATCTCTTTGCCACGAAAACCCCTCCTTGGTATGTCGTTCTAGACACCGTTTGCTCTCATCATAGCAATGCGTCCAAGGACTGTCAACGCGTTTCTGGAAACGCTTTCTTGAACGTTGTGTGAACGACATCACAAAAGGGCGACAGCGGCTTCGCAGGACCTCGCGGGGAAGGGGCGACTTCCTAACGGAAGAAGGCGAGGGAGTTCGCCGGAGCGCAACTGTTCGGCGAGACAAAATCCCCTGCGTGTGGTACAACGTGTGGTACATAAAGAAAAAACGAGGAGGGAGTGGCCGTGGATCTCGGTCTCGAAGGAAAGACGGCGCTCGTCGTAGGGGGAACCAAAGGGATCGGGTTGGCGATCGCCCGCGGACTTGCGGATGAAGGGGCGCGCGTGGCGGTTGCGGGAAGGAGCGCGCCGCCGGAGGACGTAGGCTCTCGGGTTACGTCCTTCTTTGCAGACCTCGAGGCAGGCGAGGCGCGGGAAGACTTTGCTCGAACCGTTGCCGGCGATCTGGGTGACGTGGACGTCCTCGTGATCACCCTGGGCGGAAGCCTGGGCACGGGGGAATTTCGCGCCGCAAAACTTGAGGATTTCCGCCGGGTGATGGAGCTCAACTTTTTCGCCCCCCTGCACCTCACGAAGCTCTTTCTCCCGAGCCTCGAGCGGAGGAAGGGCGTCGTCCTGTACGTCGGGTCCATCTGGGGTCTCGAGGCCGGCGGCAAGCCGGCGTACAACGCGGCCAAGGCCGCGCTCGCGAGCCTCACGAAGATGGCCGGGAGGGAACTCCTCCCGCGCGGGGTCCGCGTCGTGGGGATCGCCCCCGGTTCCATCCTCCACCCGACGAGCAGCTGGAAACGACTCGAGGAAAACGACCCTCAGGGGTTTGCCGCCTTCGTACGCGCCAACCTTCCGGCAGGTCGTCTGGGCACGGCAGAAGAGGTCGCCGCCGTCGCCGTGTTTCTCGTCTCCCCTCGCGCTTCCTGGGTTGCGGCGACGACCGTCGTCGTCGACGGCGGACAATCCCTTCGGTTTTGAGTGCGTTCCCTTCGCTCCGAGCTTTCCGCGAGCTTTCCGGATGAAAAGAAGGTCACGGATGCTGCGTGCGGGAGTAGAGAAGCCGGCCCTCCCGCCACACGGCGACGACGCGCAAGGAGCGGTCGAGGAGCACGAGATCCGCGTCGTACCCCGGAGCGATCCGTCCCTTCGTCGTAAGTCCGAGGATCTCCGCCGGCGTCGTACTGGCCATGCGCACGGCGTCTGGGAGGGGGAGTTTTGCCCCGAAGACGAGGCGGCGTATTCCTGCCTCCATCGTTCCCGTGCTTCCCGCGAGCTTCCGCGTCCCGGCCACGAACGCCCGGCCGCGCCGCACCTCGACCTCCGTTCCCCCGAGGCGAAAGCGCCCGTCGGGAAGACCGGCAGCGGAAATCGCGTCGGTTACGAGCGCCAGACGACGGGCTCCCTTGAGGCGATAGGCGAGGCGGATGGCCGCGGCGTGCAGGTGTACGCCGTCGGCGATGACCTCCGCCGTAAGGCGGGAACAGAGCAGGGCCGCCCCTACCGGTCCGGGGCGGCGGTGGTGCATGGGGGGCATGCCGTTGAAGAGGTGGGTGACGTGCGCGAGTCCGGCCCGTACCGCCCGCCGGAGCACGCGATACGGAGCGGCCGTGTGCCCCGCTGCGGGCAGAACCCCCCGCGCCCGGAGGGCGGCGAGGAAGGAGAGCGCACCGGGGAGCTCCGGGGCCAACGTGACGAGACGGATCGCGCCGCCGGCGATTTCGTACCAGCGCTCCCAAAGGGCGAGATCGGGGAAGCGAAGCGCCCGCGGGTTTTGGGCCCCCGCATAAGCGGAGGCGAGAAAGGGCCCCTCCAGGTGAACTCCCAAGATCCGGGCGCCGTCGCCGGGCGGGTTGGACATGCTTTCCCTTAAGGCGAGGAGGACGGATTCGAGCGCCCGTGGCACGAGGCTCACGGTGGTGGCGAGGAGGGACGTGGTCCCGTGGCGGGCGTGGAAGCGGAGGCTCTCCCGATGTGCGGACGGATCGGGGAGGGAAAAGTCTCCCCCGCCTCCCCCGTGCACGTGGAGGTCGATGAACCCGGGCACGAGGTACGCGCCGCCGCGAAAGACCCGCCGGGCGGGCGCCGGACCCTTTCCGTGGGACCCCGGCGCACTCCGGCCTTTTCCCCCGCAGGGCGTACCGCCGGATATGCCGACGATCTTCCCGCCCCGCACACACACGGAAGCCCTTCCCGGCAAAGGATCCGGGGTGAGGACCTCCACGTCGTCGATGCAGAAATCGGCTAGCTCTTGAGACGTACGTGAAACTTCCACCCTTCTCCCACCGCCCCATACAGATCTACGGGATGTCCCTCGTGATCGACAATTTCTGCCTTGCCCTCGCGCACGAGGCGGTAGAGACGGGAATCGTACGCGAGGATTGCGTGGCGCACCTGCGCGTCGAAGCTCACGATCACCGGCACATCGTTCACGTAGACGGTGACCGGCCCTCGTCCCACCTCTGCTTCCCCCTTTGCGGAAGTCCGTCATTCCTCCCCGCTCGCGTTCTCCGAATTCTGGCCCCATGATACCGGAGGCGGCGGAGAGAAAAAAAGGGGCACGGAGTTTCGAGGCAAAAAGAACTTGAGTTCTCCGATCTTTCGGGGTAGAATGAACCACAACCTCGTTTCGATCCCTGACGCATCCGTTTCCGTCCTCCTCGGGCGCGCGGGAGCTCGCTGCGGCGAGCTGAGAGGGCGGCCTCGGCCGCCGACCGCCGGAACCTGATCAGGGTAGTACCTGCGTAGGGAGCGCCTGCATCGACGGAAAGGAGACGGTTTCGCGGGGGAACTTCCCGGACCTCCGGTCGCCGGGGGAAGGATTGCCCGCGGGAGACCGCCTCCTTCGTCGAACCGAGGGCCGCCTGCGCGCAGGCGGCCCCTTTTGCTTTCCCGCGACGCGACTTTCCGTTCCGCCTTTGCGGGGCTTTCGACCCCGGACTTCGCTTGAGCACGCGCCCGGGGAGACCCGAAGAAGGACACCCCGAAACGACTCGCAACTCGAGAGGGAGGGAAAACCATGGCGGGCACCAAGCCCAACCTCGCCGTGCACAACTACGCCGAGATCTTCCCTAACAGCCGCAAGGTCTACCTGCGCGGGTCGCGTCCGGATGTGCGCGTCCCCTTCCGCGAGATCCTCCTCACCCGCGACGGGAAGCACCTCGCCGTAACGCCGCCGGAGACCCCGGACGATCCATACGCCCCCTGGGGCGACGGTGAAGGAGAAACTTCCCTCCTCGTGTACGACACGAGCGGGCCCTATACGGACCCCGGCGTAGAAATCGACCCCTACCGCGGACTCAAGCCGCTGCGCACCCCGTGGGTTCTCGAGCGCGGCGACGTGGAGTGGGTGCGAGGGCGGACGGGTCGCACCGTGCTCCGCGCCAAAGGCGATCGGGCCGTGACGCAGCTCGCCTACGCGAAGCGGGGGATCGTGACGCCGGAAATGGAGTTCGCGGCCATCCGCGAGGGCGTGGACCCGGAGGTCGTGCGGGAGGAAATCGCGCGCGGCCGCGCCATCCTCCCGGCCAACGTGAACCACGAAGCTCTCGAACCCATGGTCATCGGGAAAAAGTTCCACGTCAAGATCAACGCGAACATAGGGACCTCCTCCCTCTCCTCTTCCATCGAAGAAGAAATCGAAAAGATGGTCTGGGCGATCCTCTGGGGAGCGGACACGGTGATGGACCTCTCCACGGGGCCGCGGATTTACGAGACGCGGGAGTGGATCCTGCGGAACGCGCCCGTTCCCGTGGGGACCGTGCCCGTATACGAGGCCTTGGAGCGCGTGGGAGGGCGGCCGGAAGACCTCACCTGGGAAGTCTACCGCGATACCCTCATCGACCACGCCGAACAGGGCGTGGACTACGTGACGATTCACGCCGGACTGCGTCTCGCCTACGTGCCCCTCGCGGCGGAGCGCGTCACGGGCATCGTCTCCCGCGGAGGGTCGATCCTCGCGGCGTGGATGCTCGCCACGCACGAGGAGAACTTCCTGTACACCCACTTCGACGAAATCCTCGAGATCTGCCGCGCCTACGACTGCGCCATTTCCCTCGGCGACGGCCTGCGCCCCGGCTCGATCGCCGACGCCAACGACGCCGCCCAG
This sequence comes from Brockia lithotrophica, assembly GCA_003050565.1. NCBI lineage: Bacteria > Bacillati > Bacillota > Bacilli > Thermicanales > Thermicanaceae > Brockia > Brockia lithotrophica. Next base: position 77,088 of record PEBW01000007.1, on the reverse strand, counting down.
TTTGCCGAGCTCCGAACCCTCGGGGAGCTCGCCGCCCGCGCATATGCGGCGGACGTGCAGGTGATGATCGAGGGTCCCGGCCACATTCCCATGCACCTCATCCGGGAAAACGTGGCCCTGGAGGAATCCTTGTGCCGCGAAGCGCCCTTCTACACCCTGGGCCCGATCGTGACGGACATCGCTCCCGGGTACGACCACATCACGTCCGCCATCGGGGCGGCGATGATCGCCCTTTCCGGAGCCGCCATGCTCTGCTACGTCACACCCAAAGAGCACCTCGGCCTTCCTAATCGGAACGACGTGAAAGAGGGCGTGATCGCCTACAAGATCGCCGCCCACGCCGCAGATGTCGCCAAAGGCCACCCGCGCGCCAAGCGGCGGGACGACGCGCTTTCGCGGGCGCGCTTCGCTTTTCGCTGGGAGGACCAGTTCAACCTCGGCCTCGATCCCGAACGCGCGCGCGCGTACTACGACGCCTCCATGCCGGAAGAACAGCTCGCGCGCACGACGCACTTCTGCTCCATGTGCGGGCCGAAGTTCTGTAGCATGCGCATCAGCACCGACCTCCTCGCCTACGCGCAGAAAAGGGGGCTTCCCGTAGAGGCCGCGCGGGAGGCGGGGATGCGGGAGATGAGCAAACGCTTCCGCGCCGCGGGGGGCGATGTATACGTCTGAAGCAAGGGGGTCATCGTTCCGCGCGCAGTACCCCGACACGCCGAAAGGGGCACCTCGCAAAGGTGCCCCCTTTTTCTCAACCGCTCCCCCAAAGCCCACGGGAAGGCCGCACGGAACGAGACGACGGTGCAGGGTCGCGCCCCTCCCTCATCCCTCCAGCTGGAGGAGCTTCTGCACGAGCCGCTTGAGCCGGGCGTCGATCGCCCGAACGCGCTTCTCGTCCCCCGCATACCGGAGGCGGGCGTCCAAGAGGCGGTCGATCGCCTCACGGAGTTGTGCAATGCGGCGAAAGTCCTCGGGGTCGACGACGACGATCTCGCTCGACGCGCCTCGCAGGGCCGAATTCCGCTCACGCATCGTCTTGCGGGAGACCCCACCCCCGGGCAAGGCGACCGCCGGCCCGTGCAGGGAACCCCCTTCGCTCCTCCCTCTCGCACGAAAAATGACCTCCGTCCCTTCTGCGACTTCCGTCGGCGTCGAACGAAGGAAGGTGTGCATGGGTACCTTTTCGATGTACTCCACGCGACCCGTATCGTAGCGGTAGACTACGGCGAACCCTTGAAAGTACCGAATCATGACGCACGAACCGCGATGCCGGAGGACGGCGGAGCGCAAAACTTCCGCTGCGCTGCGATCGGTGAGATACCCTTCTCCCCGAAGGTGGAACTTTGTTGGAAACGTTTCTATGTGCAGGACAATTCGGTTGACACGATCGTCGCAGTGAATTTCCACATCCCCGTTGTCCAGGACGCGCGCCCGCGCGCGCAACCTACTCCGAAGGTGGTAGAGAAGCTTCTCGCCGTCCTCCCGCGGGACCCACACGTCCAGCGCGCGAAACTCGGAGGCGATGCGGCGACTGCCCATCCTCTCTCCTCGCCATCTGAGGAATTGGGGAGAGTAACCCTACCGTAAGTATACCGGATGAGAAGCGGCCTTGCCAAGAGGAAATGGACGCCTGCCGCGCCGCACGCCAATGACGGAAGATGGCGCCGTAGCTCGCGAGGACGGCACCGATGAGTGCAGAAGCTACGAACGCCACCATTCCTCCCGTGGCCACGAGAAGCAATGTCAGGATTCCCCTTCCTCGTCCGCCTCCAGCCAGTTGTACTGGACGAGCCGCGGGACTTCGCGCGCCTCTTGCCTCCATGCGTCGGAAGTCCGCGCGCCGCGCTTGCGTGCGGAAGCGGGCGGGCGCGACAAAAATCGGGCGACTTCGCGGAGCGAACGAATTCCGCCCGCCGCCGCCTCCTCCGCTACGCGAAGGATCTCTCCGTCTTCCCAGCCCTCCTCCCGCCAGGCGGCGAGGAGGTCGATTTCCGTGACGGAAAGAGGACGGCCGAGCAAGGATTCGAGTCGTTCGACGAGGGAAGCCGGACGAACCTCGTTCGCCAGGGACGTCGCAAGGCGGAGGTATAGGGGGTGCAGGGAGTAGCCTTCGAAGAGGGCACCGTCCTCCTCGTGGCGTTCGATGGCGAGGAAGCCGCGGTCTACGAGGGAGCGCAGGCGTTCGGCGATGTCCCGCTCGGCCATGGTCGTCACGGAGGCCAACACCCGTGGAGAAGGAAGGGGGTCTCCCTCGTGGCGAAAGGCGAGGAGGTGCAGAAGGAGGACCACGTCCCTTTCGTCAAGGCCGAGCTTGGCGTAGTGACGAAAGAGGGCAACGGGAACGCTCACGGCGCCTTCCTCGAGAACGCGCGCGAGGAGAGAGAGTGCCTCTTCGTCCACGGTCCCATCCTCCCCGAGCGAAGTCGAACGAGAAAAAGCTCTTCTAGGGCCGAAAAAGAGTTACGCGGGCTTCACCCTGCGGCGCGCGAAAGCCGCAAGGCGCGCGAGCCCTTCGAGCATTTCTTCTTCGCCCATGGCATAGGAAAGGCGCACGAATTCCGGAGCGCCGAAACTCGTCCCCGGAACGACGACGACCTTTTCTTCTTCCAGGAGGGCGCGGGCCAGGGCGTCGGCGTCGGGAAACCCGCCCGCCCTGAGGAGCGGGGATACGTCGAGGAAGACGTAAAACGCACCTCCAGGTGGGAGGAAGCGGACGCCCGGGACCTCGGCAAGGGCGGCGAGCATCTTCGCGCGCCGGGAGGCGAAAAGCCGGCGGAGGTGCTCCACTTCGTCCGCGGCCTCCCGCAAGGCGGTCACGCCCGCGTACTGCACGAAAGAGGTGGGACAAGAGACGCTCTGGCTCGCGAGGTTGTCCAGGGCGCGGATGAGCTCCCGCGGACCTGCGGCAAAGCCGAGCCGCCAGCCCGTCATGGCAAAGCTCTTGGAAAAGCCGCCGACGAGAAGCGCCCGCTCGGCGAATTCGGGGACCGCCCGCGGAAAGGGAACGTGCACACCCTCGTAGACGAGTTCCGCGTAGATCTCGTCGCTGATCACCCAGACGTCGCGCTCTGCGAGGGCGGCCGCGAGCTCCCGGAGGACCGCCTCGGGGTACACGGCCCCCGTGGGGTTGTTGGGCGTATTGAGGAGGACGGCGCGCGTGCGCGGCGTGAGGGCGGCGGCGAGCGCCTCCCGTTCCGGAAGAAAGCCGCGTTCCGGAGACGTGGGGACGACGACCGGTTCGCCGCCGGCGAGGCGCACCATCTCGGGGTAGCTCACCCAGTACGGGGAAAAGAGGACGACTTCCTCCCGCGGTTCGAGTACGGCGAGGAAGGCGTTGAGGAGCGCGTGCTTTGCCCCTACGGAAATGTGGACGTCTTCGGGTGCGTACGCGAGGCCGAAGCGAGCGTGCAGGTATTCCGCCACCGCCTCGCGCAGAGGGCGAATTCCGCCCGGGGGAGTGTACTTGGTCTTCCCTTCGCGCAGCGCTCGGCAGGCGGCTTCGATCACGGGATCCGGGGTGTTCACGTCCGGCTCACCCGCCCCGAAGCTCACCACCGGCTCCCCCCGCTCTTTGAGCTCGCGGGCCAAAGCGGAGAGGGCGAGGGTCGCCGAAGGGGCGAGGGCGCGGACGCGGCCGGCGAGAGGTGGAGTAGGCATACGTCGGGTCCTCCCATCGCGTTCGAAAACTGGTCCTCGGAGTCAGCCCCCCAACCCGCGCGCGGGAAGCGCGAAGGCGCGGAGGACGCGAAGGCCTTCGGGGTCGATGTCCACGTACACGTACGCGTCCGGCGTCCGGACGACGGCCTCCCAGAAGGCCGCACCGCGCGCGTACGCGGGAACGAGGCGGATGAGCTCCCCTCCTCGGAGGGAAGGGCCATCCTCCCACGGAAGGTTCACCGCGCCCTCCAGGAGGCGCTCCCGCAGGTCGCGTTCCTGGGTGACGGCGTCCCAAGGACGCTCCGCGAGGCGCTTCCCTTCTTCATCATACCAGACCATCACGGACGATCCACGGCGCTTCCCGGACACGACGAAGGCGGCCTCGTCCCCGCCGAACGTCCAGACGCGCCCGATTTCCTCCACGTCGCCGGCGGCAATTGCCCGGGCGGCGGCGAGCGCGGCCTCGCGGCTCTCGCGCGTCGCCTGGGAGAGCACGGCACCGGCGTACGCGCCTCCCCAGACCGCAAACCCTACGAGGACGAGAAGTGCCGTCCACACAAGGCGCTTCACGGTACCCTCCGCCTTCGTTTCGAAAAGTCGAGAAAGGGAGCACCGGCTCACCGCAGGCGTTCGGCCTCGCGTTCCGCTTCGTACAGGATGCGCTCGGCGTCGAGGGTGAGCACCTCGCGCTCCTCCATGAGAAAGCGCCCGTCCACCATCACGTGGGTGACGTCCGTGGGAAGGGCGTTGTACACGACGTGCGCCAGGAGGTCCGTCCGCGGGACGTAGCGCGCGCTCGCCGCGTCGAGGACGACCAGGTCGGCCTTCCACCCCACGCGGAGCGCGCCGACGTCTTCGAGAAAGAGAGCCTGCGCCCCCATGCGCGTGGCGAGGGCAAAGGCCTCGGGCGGCGGGAGGATTTCCGCTTCGTGCCGGATCCCTTTGTGGAGGAGGGCTGCGGTGGCGAGCTCGTGGAAGACGTCCTGGCGGTTGTTGCTCGCCGCGCCGTCCGTCCCTAGGCCCACGATCACGCCTCGGGCGAGAAGACCCGGGACGTCGGCGACGCCGGAGCCGAGTTTGAGGTTGGAAACGGGATTGTGGGAGACGCGGACGCCGCGGGCGGCGAGGAGGTCCTTTTCCGCCTCGCTCAGGTGCACGGCGTGCACGGCGAGGGTCGGGCGGCGGAAAACCCCCAGCGAATCGAGGTACTCCACGGGCCGCATGCCCGTGCGCTCCCGGCAGCGCTCCACCTCTCCTGCCGTTTCGGAGACGTGGATGTGCACGGGGAGGCCGAGTTCTTCGGCGGCCTCCACCATGCGCACGAGGAGGGGCTCGGGTACCGTGTACGGCGCGTGCGGGGCGATCATCGCCGTCACCCTCCCGCCGTAGGCGCCGTGCGCCGCGCGGGCAAACTCCACGGCCTCACGGAATTTGGCGTCCTGCACGTCCTCCGGCGCGAGGCCGATGACGCCTCGGCCGAGCACCGCCCGAAGTCCGCTTTCGCCCACGGCTTCCAGGACGATGTGCATGCGGTCGTACATGTCGTTGAACGTCGTCACACCGCTCTGGATCATCTCGAGCTGAGCCAGACGCGTCCCCCAGTAGACGCTCGCATCCGTGAAGCGCGCCTCGCGCGGCCACATCTCCTCCTCGAGCCAAGCCTTGAGCGGGCGCCCTTCCCCGATCCCCCGCAGGAGGGCCATAGGCGTGTGGGTGTGCGTGTTCACGAGCCCGGGGATCACGAGCCGGCCGCCGAGGAAGAGCACGCGTTCGGCCTCGGTACGGAGTTCCGGCGGGGGATCTCCGGGACCGAGGGCCGCGATGCGCGTGTCTCGAACGTAGAGGTAGCCGTAGATCCAGCCGTCGCCACCCGTGAGCGACGTTGCGCCTTCGCGCGCCCAAGGCCGTTCTGCGTCGGCCCGCAACTCCCCGTCGGCTTCGGAGAGGTCCCCCCCCACGTACACGTACGCTCCGGTGAGTAAGATCCGCACGGGTGCTCATCCCTCCTCCGAAGGCCGGAGGTGAGGAAGGGGCGTTTCGGAGGCCGGCCGCGCGTTTTCGGGGGAGGCGGGAACGGACGCAACTCCCAAAGCGGGGGCATCGGAAGGCGAAGATGCCGCCGCTTCCGAAGGAAGCGCCGGCGAACCGGGGCTGCAGTGCAGGTAGTACGCGAGGGTGGCGAGTTCGGCCGTGATGTCCGCGTAGTGGACGCGCACGCCGGGGGGCGCCTTGAGGATCTGGGGTGCGAAGTTGAGCACCGCCCGAATCCCCGCCTGAACCATGTGTTCGAGAACCTCCTGCGCCGACTCCCGAGGGACGGCGATGATCCCGACCCGAATCCCCTGCTCGCGGACGACGCGGTCCAGCTCGTCCATCCCGTACACGACGAGGTCCTCCGTGAGCCTTTGCCCCACCTTGCGCGGGTCGCGGTCGAAGACCGCCGTGATCCGCATGTGGCTTTCCTGAAAGGCGTTGTAGCGGGCGAGGGCCGTGCCGAGGTTGCCCGCACCTACGAGGGCGATGGGGACGCAACGGTCGAGGTGGAGGATGTGGCGAATCTTTTCGATGAGGTACGGGACGTCGTAGCCGATCCCCTTGCGTCCGAACTCACCGAAAAAGGCCAGATCCTTGCGGATTTGGGCGGGGTTGAGGAGGAGATCTTCGCCCATCTGAAACGACGATACCGTACGGATTCCCTGGCGTTCGAGCATGCGCAAGTAGCGAAGGTATAGCGGAAGGCGCCGAACGACGGCCTCGGGAACTTCCCCGTGCGCCACGCAATTCCCTCCATTCGTCCGAGAAGTCTGGGGTCTGCGAGCCGACTCACATCCGCTCCTGGCCCGTGAGGGCGACGATTCGGTTCTTCTCGTCGACGAAGACGACGCGCGGCTCGTGCACCTGCGCTTCGTCGGGCGTGAGGTAGGCGTAGGCGATCACGATCACCACATCCCCTGCCTCTGCCCACCGAGCCGCCGGGCCGTTGAGCGCAACGATACCGGATCCGCGGTCGCCCTCGATCGTGTACGTCTCGATGCGGGATCCGTTCATCACGTTGAGCACCTGTACGGCCTCGCCGGGTAGGATCCCCGCCGCCTCCAGGAGGTCTCCGTCGATCGTGATGCTTCCCACGTAATCAAGGTGGGTGCCCGTGATCCGTGCGCGGTGGATTTTCCCCTTGAGCATCTTGAGCCACACCCCGGTCCCCTCCTCGTAAGCTCCGGAAACCCAATTCGCTAATTCACCCGCAGGAGACCTTCGGCGGTCCGGGCAAAAATCATGTTGTCGATGAGGCGCGCCACACCGATGCGGGCGGCAAGGGCGAGGAGGTACGCCTCTCCGAAGGGCGGGCCCTCGGGAAGTTCCTCGACGTCCTCCAGCGCGGGGTACGTGACGAGGGCGACGTACTCGGGGGAAATTTCCGCCTCGGCGAGCACCCCACGGACTACGTCCGTGAGCACCTTTCCGCGCCGCTCGCCGCGCAAAAGTTCGGCCCACGCCGCCTCCAGGGCCCGGTAGAGGGCGGTGGCGCGGCGACGTTCTTCAGGTGTAAGGTACACGTTGCGCGAACTCAAGGCAAGGCCGTCGGCTTCCCGGACCGTAGGCACGCCGACGATCTCGACGGGAAAATCGAGATCCTCCACCATTCGCCGAATGATCGCCACCTGCTGCGCATCTTTGAGGCCGAAGTACGCCCGCGTGGGTTCGACGAGGTGGAAGAGCTTGCTCACCACGGTGGCCACGCCGGTGAAGTGACCCGGCCGAAACGCGCCGCAAAGTCTTGCGCCCAGAGGTCCCGGATCGACGCGCACCTGCGCCGTGCCCTCGCTCCCGTACATCTCCTCCACGGCGGGGAGAAAGAGGACGTCGACGCCCAAACTTTCGAGGAGGGCGGCGTCGCGCTCGGGGTCGCGGGGGTAGCGGGCGTAGTCTTCGCCGGGGCCGAACTGCATGGGATTCACAAAAATGCTCACGACGACGAGCGCGTTTTCCGCGCGGGCGCGGCGCACGAGGGCGGCATGCCCTTCGTGGAGGTAGCCCATCGTAGGCACGAAACCCACGCTCTCTCCCGCGCGGCGGTGGGGCGCGAGGATGTCCCGAAGCTCGACCTTCGTCTCGACGATGCGCACCCCGTCTCCCTCCCGTTCTTCCTTAGGATGGTAGCCCGAAGAACAAGACCGAGGCATTCGCAAGCCGGCGAACGCCCGGGTGTCCTCAGCCTTCCTCCGGCAGAGGAACGTGCTCGCGGGCGGGGAACGCCCCGCTCCGCACGTCGGCGACGTAGGCGGCGACGGCCGCGCGGATTTCCCGCTCCAAATCGAGGTACGCGCGGGCGAAGCGCGGGCGCCGTTCGCCGATCCCTAGGAGGTCGTGCCAGACGAGGACCTGGCCGTCTACGCCCCGGCCCGCGCCGATGCCGATCGTCGGAATCCGGAGTGTCCGAGATATGCGGCGCGCGAGCGCCTCGGGTACGAGCTCGAGCACGAGCGCAAACGCCCCCGCCTCTTCGAGCGCACGGGCCGCGCGAAGGAGTTCTTCGGCTTCCCGTTCTTCGCGTCCTTGCAGCCGATAGCCGCCCAGGCGGTAGACCTGCTGCGGCCTCAGACCCAGGTGTCCCATCACGGGGATCCCCGCCGCAGTGAGGCGCGCCACCGTATCCGCGATCTCCTCGCCGCCTTCGAGCTTCACGGCATGGGCGCCGCCCTCCTGAATCCCGCGTACGGAGGCGGCGAGCACTTCCCCCCACGGACGGTGCGCCCAGCCGAAGGGAAGGTCCATCACCGTAAAGACGTCCGGTGCGCCGCGGCGCACGGCCCGCGTGTGGTGGAGCATCTCTTCCAGGGTGACCGGAAGCGTCGTCGGATATCCGAGGACGACCATCCCCAGGGAATCGCCCACGAGAAGCAGATCGACGCCCGCCGCCTGGGCGAGACGCGCGGAAGGGGCGTCGTAGGCCGTGAGCATAGCGATCTTTTCTCCGCGGGTTTTCATCGCGATGAGCTCAGGGACGCTTCGCATCGCGCCTTCCCCCCTCAAACGAGAACGCCCACCCCCCGGCGGGGGTGGGCGTCTCAAGTCCCACGCAAAAGCGGTCCGGCGGATCGTGCGCCCGTCGGCCGTGCGCGGGGTGCCGTTCCCATGCGGGATACCGCCCCCTCGAAGGGCGCCGAACGCTCGAGTTCCCGTCCGCTCCTTTTCCGAGGAGGCCGCGTGCCTCCTGTGTATGGCCATGGCGCGGAGACCCGTCCGTCTCCCGGCGCCGGTTCCTGCGGACGACTTGCGAAGCGGGCGGAAACCGCGAGCCTTTACTTCGCGAAGTAGGCGCGGTTCCGCTCGATAAACTCCTTCTCTTCCTCCGGGACGAAGTCCTCGTGGTAGATCGCGTTCACCGGGCAGACGGCTTCACACGCTCCGCAGTCGATGCACACGTCGGGGTCGATGTAGAGCATCTCTTCCTGCTCGAACTCCGGCGTTCCCGGACGCGGGTGGATGGCGTCGACCGGGCAGACGTCCACGCATTCCGCGTGCTTCGCCCCGATGCAAGCCGAAGTAATCACGTATGCCATCGCGAGACCTCCCTTGAGGACTTTGGTGTGGGGTGGTGCGCGGGACGATCGCCCGTGCTTGGACCATTATAGCAGCTTAAGAAGCGGACAACAAGAAACATTCTTTCTCCCCGAGGAATCGTTTCACTTCGGGAGCCGCGAAGCCCCGGGCAGGAGAAGAACGGCAAAGGTGCGGCGGCAGGACGCCGGGACGCAAGGTCCCTTCCCGAACGCGCCCGTCCGTGGGAACTCCTCACATCGCCTGCAGGCGCCGGATTCGCTCCTCGATGGGCGGATGGGTGGAAAAGAGGGTTTCCAGACCGCCCCCGTCGGCAAACGGGCGGACGAAGTACATCCCCGCCGTGGCCGCGTTCGCTCGGCGTACGGTGGCCGCGTGCTCCTTGAGCTTGGCGAGGGCGCGGATGAGTCCCCGGGGGTTTCGCGTGAGGTCCACAGCGGAGGCGTCGGCGTAAAACTCCCGATTGCGCGAGAGGGCGAGCTGGGTGAGCTGGGCCGCCAGCGGAGCGAGGACGAGGAAGAGGACGGCGAGGAGGAGTAGGAGCGCCTCGGCGCCTCCGCGCCTCCTTCCGCGATCCCGGTCGTCCCCCCAGCCGCCCCACCAGAGAAGTTGGCGCCCCACGTCGGCGAGGAGGACGATCACGCCTACGAGGGCGATGGCCAGCGTCATGAGCCGCGTGTCCCCGTTTTTGAGATGCGAGATTTCATGCGCCGCGACGCCCTCGAGTTCTTCGCGGTTCAGAAGCTTCAGAAGCCCCGTGGTAAACGCCACCGCGCCCTCCTCCGGGCGAATCCCCACGGCGAAGGCATTGGGGGCTTCGTCGGGAACGAGGTACACCCGCGGCTTGGGGATCCGCGCCGCCAGCGCGAGTTCTTCCACGACGTGGTGGAGTTCGGGGTACTCCTCCGGCGGGGCTTCCACCGCCCCGGCGAAGGCGAGAACCTGACGGGAGGCGGTGGCGTACGTGAGAGGAAGGTACACCGCGGCAAAGACGAGGGCGAGGCCCACCCCCGCCCACGTGTCCCCCCCAAGGTACCCGACCGCCGCCCCCGCGGCGGCCACGAGGAAGACGAAGAGGGCGAGGATGAGCCGCGTGCGCCTCCGGTTCCACTCCAGGGCCTCGTAGAGCACGGTAATCCTCCCCCGCAGGCGCGGAAAATCCTCTCCCACCCGGGCTACGGCGCCCGCCCGAATCGCGTCGACGCCCGCAATTCTGCCGCAGCACCGCCGCTCTCAAGGCGCGTCCCGAGCCGGAGTACACCCTCAACTGAACCGAACCTGTGGCGCTTCCCGCTCCGCCTCCGGTATGCTCAAGGGCTCCACGCGCGCAAATCCGAACATGCCCGCGAAGAGGTTGGCGGGAAACGTCTCGCGTCTGATGTTGTACTCGGCCACCGTCTTGTTGTACAGCTGGCGTGCGTAGGCGATCTTGTTTTCCGTCGTCGTGAGCTCTTCCTGAAGGCGGAGGAAGTTCTCGTTCGCCTTGAGGTCCGGGTAGTTCTCCGCGAGAGCGAAGAGCTGCCGCAGCGCCCCCGTGAGTTGGTTGTCCGCCTCCACCCGCTCCTCCGGCGATCCCGCGACGAGGAGGTTGCGCATGGCGACGACCTTTTCCAGCGTCTCCTGCTCGTACTTCATGTAGCCCTTTACCGTCTCGACGAGGTTGGGAATCAGGTCGTGCCGCCGCTTGAGCTGAACGTCGATCTGCGCCCAGGATTCCTGGATCCAGTTTCGGTAGCGGACGAGCCCGTTGTACACGCCCACGGCGTAGAAGCCGACGAGGAGCACGAGCGCGAAGAGCACGAGGAGCACGGTGAGCACGAGCCTCCCTCCCCACGGGGACATAGGATCCCTCGCCCGCGGAACGAACGGAAGATCTTCCTTAACTCTTTGTACCAAATCCCGCGTGAAAAAAAAAACTCACGACACGCCCTCCGAGTTATCCGCGGAAGAAAGGGAGGTCTCCTCGCCCAAGAGGAGGGAGACGGCGAACACGGCGGCCGTCTCGGCCCGGAGGATCCGCGGCCCGAGGGAGACGAGGTGTGCGCCGGCGTCCTGCGCCGTCTCGGCCTCTTCCGGCGTAAACCCCCCTTCCGGACCGATCACGAGCAAGATGGGACCGCGGGAAGCCGCCGGTGCGAGCGAGCGGTACGCCTCGAGGAGGTGGGGGTAAACTCCTCCGCGGTCCGCCGCCGCGAGCTCGTACGGGACGAAGGCCGCAGCGTACGAAGGAAGGACCGTGAGTACGTCCCCAAAGGGAGCAATCGGCTCCACCGGAGGGAGGTGCGTGCGCCCGGAAAGCTCCACCGCTTCGCGGACGACAGCGCGGAAGCGCTCCTCCCGCCTTCGGCGGGCATCCCCTTCCGGGCGAACTACGGTGCGCGCCGAGAAAAAGGGGCGAAAACGCCGCACGCCGATCTCCGTGGCCAGGGCGAGGACGGTTTCGGAACGGTCGCCCTTGAGGAGGGCGAAGGCGAGGTCGACGGCGATGTGCGGTTCGGGATCCCGCCCCCCTCCTTCCGGGTACTCGGGCCCCAGAACCTCTCCTTCCACCGCGCGGGCGTCCACGCGCCGCAGGCGGACGAGAAAGGAGCGCCCGCTGCCGTCGGTCACCGCCACGAGCTCGCCTTCCCGCAGCCGTACGACGCGGGCGACGTGGTGCGCGGCCTCCTCCGGAAGCCGGATCGTCGCCCCCTGCCGCACGCCCTCGAGGCGGTCAGGGGAGAGAACGTAGCGCTGGCGCGCGCGCCGCAAGGACTCCCACCCACCCTTCCCGCTCGCGCACGGCGCGGACGGCAAAACCGGACGCGGCGAGCGAGGCTTCTAGGGTTTCGCGCTCGGAACGCAGGACGCCGGAGAGGATCAGCGCCCCCTCCGGAGCGAGCACTTCGGAAGCTTCGGGGAGGAGCCGAAGGATCGGCTCGAGAAGGAGGTTGGCGAGGAGGAGGTCGAACGGAGGGGCGCCCGCCTCCACCCGCTCCCGGGCCGGGTTCAAGAGGTCACCCTCCACTACGCGCGCGCGGGCGGAGACGCCCGCCGCCGCCACGTTTTCCCGGGCAACGCGTACGGCGAGGGGATCGACGTCTACCGCGAGGACCTCCTGCGCGCCGAGAGCGCAGGCGGCGAGGGCGAGAATCCCCGACCCCGTCCCTACGTCGAGGACGCGAGCGCCGAAAACGCGCGTCGCCTCGAGAAGCTCCACGGCGAGGGCCGTGCTCGGATGGTGGCCGGTTCCGAACGCCATGCCGGGATCGATGCGGAGCACGTGACGCCCTTCCGCCTCCGGAGGGACGTCGCGCCAGGGCGGAACGACGACGAACGTTTTCCCGAGGAAGAGCGGCACGAAAAAGGCCTTCCACGCCTCGGCCCAGTCCGCCTCGCGCACCTCGCGCGACGACACGTGCAGCGGCCCGGCGTCGAGCCCGAGCTCGGCGAAGGCACGCTCGATTCGGCCGAGACCTGCACGGACGTCGGCGAGAAACGCCGCAAAAGCGTCTTCGCCCTCTCCTTCCCGTCCGTGGGGAAGGACGTACGCGCAGACGCGCATCGCGCCCCCGTCCCCCGGGACCGCCTCTGCCCGGACTCCGTCCGCCCCGGCGGAACGAAGCGCTTCGGACACCGCTTCCCACGCCGCCTCGCGCGTGAGGACGCACACCTCCCACCAAAACGACTCCGCTTCGGAAGGCGCGCAGCCTTCGCTCACCCTTCTTCCCCCCAAAAGGCGTCGCGCATGCGGCGGAACCAGTCTTTCTTTTCCCGCCGGCGGCCCGTGCCCGACCTACCGTCCGCAGTCCCCTCCGAAGACCGACCGCCTTCTTCGGCGTCCGGGGGCGTTTCCCCGTCTTCCCTGCCGTCTTCCCTGCGGCGGGAACGCGTTTCCCCGCCGTCCCCCCGCGGTGCACGCGGGCCTCGCTTTTCCCCATCGTCGGCTTCCGAGGACCGCTCCTCCTCCGCGTACCCGAAGGCCTCCCGCAGAAGCTCCTTTTGCCGCTCCGTGAGCCGCGTCGGCGTCACGACGACCGCCTCCACGTGGAGGTCGCCCTGGCCGTCACCGCCCAGCCGCGGAAACCCCTTGCCGCGCAAGCGGAAGACCGTGCCCGTCTGGGTTCCCGGAGGGATTTTGAGGCGCACGGGACCCTCGAACGTGGGAACCTCCACGCTCCCCCCCAGCGCAGCTTGGGCGAAGTTGAGCTCGAGGCGCGTGTACAGGTCGGAACCCTCGCGCCGAAAGCGCGGATGCGGCCGGAAGCGAAACGTCACGTACAAATCGCCCGGCGGACGGCCGAAGGGGCCCGCGTGCCCCTGCTCCCGCAGACGGACGGGCGTATCTTCGTCGATCCCCGGGGGCACGCGGACGTTCAGGCGCACCGCCTCCCGGACCACGCCCGTGCCGCGGCATACGGGGCACGGGTTGCGGACGACGCGGCCCGCGCCGCCGCACGTCGGGCACACCTCCCGGCGCGTGATCCGGCCGAACACCGTACGCTGCGCGTGCTCCACGAATCCCGTGCCGCGGCACGTCGGGCAGACCTCCGCCGACGAACCGGGCCTCGCCCCCGTACCGCCGCACGCCTTGCAGACGCCGAGGCGCGTGACGGGAACTTCCACCGTACGTCCGAAGTACGCGTCCTCGAGGTCTACGGTCACCGTGACGTGGATGTCTTCTCCCCGCTCGGGGATCGCCCCTTCTCGGGAACGCCCGCCGAAAAACAGGTCGAAGAGGTCCTCGAACCCGCCGAAGCCGAAAAACGGGTCTTCCGCGCGCCGGCCGAACCCTTCGAAGCCGCCCGCCCCGGAAGCCCGGGCCTGAGCTTGAGGGTCGAAGGCGGCGTGGCCGAACCGGTCGTAGAGCGCGCGCTTTTCCGCGTCGCTCAAGACCTCGTAGGCCTCCTGGATTTCCTTGAATTTCTCCGCCGCGTCGGGAGACTTGTTTACGTCCGGGTGGTACTGCCGGGCGAGGCGGCGGTACGCCTTTTTGATTTCTTCGGGAGATGCATCCCGCGAAACTCCGAGCACTTCGTAGTAGTCGCGTTTCACCGGCCGACCACCTCCCTCCGCGGCTCACGCGGCCGGGCGGAGCCGGCGGCAGACCGCACGACACCGGAAGCCCACCGCGCTCCTACGCTTCCTTGCCCTTTGGCTCTTCGTAGTCCGCGTCGACGACGCGCTTCCCCGCGCCACCCGCCCCGCCGGGGGAAGCGCCTGCGGAGCCGTCGCCCGTCGCCTGCCCGTACAGGCGCACGGAAACTTCCCCCACCGCGCGCAGGAGGTCGTCCTTGGCGGTGCGGATCTCTTCGACGTCGTCCTTTTCCAACGCCTTGCGCACGCGCTCGATCGCCTCTTCCACGCGCCGCTTCTCGTCTGCGGTGACCTTGTCGCCCAGGTCGCGGAGCGTCTTTTCCGCGGTGTAGACGGCGGCGTCCGCCTCGTTCCGCGCTTCGATTTTCTTGCGGAGTTTCTCGTCTTCCTCGCGGTACTTCTCCGCTTCCCGGATCATGCGCTCGATGTCCGCTTCCGAGAGCCCGCTCGACGGCTGAACGATGATCCTCTGCTCCTTCCCCGTCGCGAGGTCCTTCGCCGAGACGTTTACGATGCCGTTCGCGTCGATGTCGAAGGTGACCTCGATTTTGGGGACGCCGCGCGGCGCCGGGGGGATTCCGTCCAAGATGAAGCGCCCGAGGGAGATGTTGTCCTTGGCCATGGGGCGTTCGCCCTGAAGGACGTGGATTTCCACCTGCGTCTGGTTGTCCGCCGCCGTGGTGAAGATCTGCGACTTCCGCGTAGGGATCGTCGTGTTGCGCTCGATGATCTTGGTGAACACGCCTCCGAGGGTTTCGAGGCCCAAAGACAGAGGCGTCACGTCGAGGAGGACGACGTCCTTGACCTCTCCCGCGAGAACCCCCGCCTGGATCGCCGCACCCATGGCCACGACTTCGTCCGGGTTGATCCCCCGAAAGGGTTCTTTGCCGAGGAAGTTCCGGATGGCCTCCTGCACCTGGGGCATGCGCGTCGAACCGCCGACGAGGATCACCTTGTCGACGTCCTCCGGGCGGAGCTTGGCGTCCTCAAGCGCCTGGCGCACGGGTCCGAGGGTCTTCTCCACGAGGTGGCGGGTGAGCTCTTCGAACTTCGCCCGCGTGAGCGTCATCTCCAGGTGCTTGGGACCGGTGGCGTCTGCGGCGATGAACGGCAGGCTGATCGTCGTGGAGAGGGACGTAGAGAGCTCCTTCTTGGCCTTTTCCGCCGCCTCGCGCAGGCGCTGAAGCGCCATGCGGTCCTGCGACAGGTCGATCCCCGCATCGCGGCGGAATTCGGCGACGAGGTAGTCGACAATCGCCTGGTCGAAGTCGTCTCCGCCCAAGCGGTTGTTCCCCGCCGTGGCCTTGACCTCGATCACCCCGTCTCCGATCTCGAGGATCGAGACGTCGAACGTACCTCCGCCCAGGTCGTACACGAGGATCGTCTGTTCTTCTTCTTTGTCCAGGCCGTAGGCCAAAGCGGCCGCCGTGGGTTCGTTGATGATCCGAAGGACCTCGAGACCGGCGATGCGTCCGGCATCCTTCGTCGCCTGACGCTGGGCGTCGGAAAAGTAGGCGGGGACGGTGATCACCGCCTGCGTCACCGGCTCGCCCAGGTACGCCTCGGCATCCGCCTTGAGCTTCATGAGGATCATCGCCGAGATCTCCTGAGGCGTGTACTCCTTGTCGTCGATCTTCACCCGGTAGTTCGTCCCCATGTGCCGCTTGATGGAAATCACCGTTCGCTCGGGGTTGAGGACGGCCTGCCGCTTGGCCGCCTCGCCCACGAGGCGCTCGCCGTCTGGTTTAAAGGCCACGACGGAAGGCGTCGTACGCGATCCCTCGCTGTTGGGAATGATCACGGGTTCTCCGTTTTCCAAGTAGGCGATCACGGAGTTCGTCGTCCCCAGGTCGATGCCCACGACCTTGCCCATGCGGATTCCCCCTTTTCGTGACGAAGTCCCTGCGGTTGCCCGCGGGTTTTTGCCGCACCCAGCCTACGGACGCGCTTCCGCGCCTTCTCCCCCTTCTTCCGAAACTTCCGGAGAAGCGGCTACCGCCACGCGCGCGGGGCGCAGGAGCTTTTCCTTGTAGGTGTACCCTTTCGTGAAGACCTGTACCAGCCTACCCGGCGGAACGTCCGCGGTTTCCACCCGAAGCATCGCCTCGTGCAGGTGGGGATCGAAAGGATCTCCCACGGACCCGAAGGGGGTAATCCCCTCTTCGGCTAAGGCCTCGAGGAGGCGGCGGTAGATCATCTCCACCCCCTCGACAAAGCTCCGAAGGCGGGCGACCGCCTCGGCTGCGGCCTCGCCCTCCGACGGAGAAAATTCTCGTTCTGCCGTGAGGGCCCGCTCGAAGTCGTCGAGGATGGGGAGGAGTCGCCCCGCAAGGTCCCACGCGCGGTACGCCACGAGTTCTTCCCGCTCGCGCCGGACGCGCTTGCGGTAGTTGTCGAAATCGGCGCGGGAGCGGAGGTAGGCGTCCTGAAGCTCCCGCAGGCGCCCCTCGAGCGAGGAAAGGGACGCCTCACACGCCTCGAGCTGTGCCGTGAGTTCCCTCACCCTCTCTTCGCACGGCGCACCTCCCTCCGCGGGCGCCCCTTCGTCTCCTCCTTCTGCCTCGTCCATGCTCGCCTCTTTACCCGGAAAAGACGGTGCTTCCGGAACACCATCTTGCCCGCCCATCTTCGGGCCTTCGCCAAAGGTCTCGCGTTCTATATCCTCTCCGCGCACGTCCACTCACCTCGCCCTTTGCGCTCCCGATTCGCTTCCGGGAGTCTCTCGCGCGGCACTACTCCGCCTCGGAACTTTCTCGGCCTCCCTCCGCTCTCCTTCTCCTTCGGGAATCCGGCGCGCCTCTCCGCCCCGCGAGGAGAGGCCGCCGCCCGATACCCCGTCCCTAAGGCGATCCTCTCCGACCTCCACCTCCCGACCGCGGTCGAAGAAAAAGCCGAGGAGGGTATTGAGGAGCGCGAGAACGCGCCCGTATTCCATGCGCACGGGGCCGATCACGCCAATCGTCCCCAGCCGCGTCCCTCCTTCGACGAGGGCCGCCGAGACGATTGCGTAGCGGCGCGCCTCGCGGAACTCGTTTTCCCCTCCGATGCGTACGACGATCCCCGGTGCCGGGGGTTCGAGCAGGCTGCGAAGGAGCTCTTCCCGTTCGACGAGTCCGAGAAACTCCCGCACGGCCTCCACGCTCCGAAACTCCGGATGGGCGAGGAGGCGGGTCGTCCCTTCGAGGTGCACCGGAGACGTCGACGGAAAGTCGAAAATCCGGCGGAGAAACTCCGCCGCCCGCTCCCGCGCCTCGGCGTTGCGGGCGAGGGCTTCCGCCAGCTCCGCATAGATCGCCGGCGGCACGTGGCGCAGGTCCTTCCCCCGCAGGTGGCGCGCCGCCGTGCGCACGAAATCCTCTACGACGTCCCGAGGTACACCCTCGGGGAGGAGGGACGTGCGGTGGAAGACGCGGCCGTCCTCCGTCACAAGGATCGCGACGACGCGGTTCCCCTCCAGGGGAATGACCTCCAGGTGGTAGAGCTTCGCCTCGTCTACGTCCGGACCGAGGGCCACCACCGCGTAGTCCGTGAGCGCCGCGAGCACCTCCGCCGCCTCGCGCAAGGCGCGCTCTGCCTCCTCGTACGGGAGGCGGAGCAGACGCTCGAGAACGCCTTCCTCTACGGAAAAGGCCTCCTCCACCGCCGGGAGGATGTGGTCTACGTAATACCGGTAGCCCTTTTCCGACGGGATCCTCCCTGCGGACGTGTGCGGCTGCTCCAGGTAGCCCATCTCTTCCAGGTCGGCCATTTCGTTGCGGATCGTCGCCGGGCTCAGGGGGATTCCCGCGAGCTTGGCGATCGTCCGCGAACCGATCGGCTCCGCAAAGCGCACGTGAAGCTCCACCACGGCCCGAAGGATGGCCTCTTGACGTTCGTTGAGCAGCTCCACGGGAACCACCCCCTCCCGCGCAACCCCGGCGTACGCCCGGGCGGCCGTTTCGCGTTCCGGACTGCCTTCGGTACGGCCGTACGGCCGCCTTCCCCCTCTTCTCGTACATGTTAGCACTCAGAGGGAAAGAGTGCTAATCCCAAGGGTAGGATACCAGGCGCGGGGACCTCCTGTCAACGAAGGGCACGGAAGCTAGGCGAGGAGGAAGTCCGACAGGAAGGTATTTTGCACGTACACCCACCTCTCCTCTACGTACGCGCGGCCGTCGCGCACGGACAGGACTCCCGCCTCGGTAAGACGCGCGAGCGTCGGCGCGAAGACGTCGGAAAACGGAACGCCGAAGAGGCGCCGAAAACGCTCAAAGTCCACGCCCTCCGCGAGGCGAAGGCCGAGAAAGGCAAATTCCCCCATCGCCTCGGCCCGGGAAATCGACCGCACTTCGACCCACGGAAGGTCCGGCCCGGAGTCGGGTGCCAAACGGCGAAGGTAGGTGTGGAGGTGCCGCGAATTCGCCGTCCGAATGCCCCGGAGAAAGCCGTGGGCTCCCAGGCCCGCGGCGTAGTACGGCTCGTAGCGCCAGTACGCGAGGTTGTGCCGCGACTCGCCTCCGGGGCGGGCGAAGTTGCTCACCTCGTAGCGGCGAAATCCCCGGGCCTGCGCGCGCTCCGCGAAGCGCTCGTACATCTCCGCCACCACGTCGTCCTCGGGCAAGGCGATACGGCCCCGGCGCAGCTCCCCGAAGAAGCGCGTTCCCGGCTCTACGCCTAGGGCGTAGGCCGAAATGTGGTCGACGGGAAGGTCGAGAGCCCGCTCGACGTCGCGCAGCCACGCGGAAATCGTCTGGGACGGAAGGCCGTACATGAGGTCGAGGGAGATGTGGGGAAAACCCAGACCAGCAGCGAGTTCCACGGCGTGCACCGCGCGGGCGGCGTCGTGGACGCGCCCGAGTGCGGCGAGGAGGGCGTCGTCGAAGGACTGCACCCCTATGCTCACGCGGGTCACACCGAAACTGCGCAACATGCGCAAGAGGTCGGCCTCGGCGTCTTCCGGGTTGAGTTCCACCGTCCACTCTTCGAAAGACGCCAGACCTCCCGGTGCGACGCGTTCGAGCCCCTCGGCAAGGCGCTCCCACTCCGCACGCGCGAGGAAGGACGGCGTCCCCCCGCCTACGTACAGGGTGCGGAGCGGACGCGACGGGTCCGGCGGAAAGAGGGAAAAGAGAAGCTCGAGTTCCTGAAGGAGGGCATCTACGTAAGGACCGTGCAGGTGCTCCGTCCTCCCGGACACGACGGGAAAGTCGCAAAACGCGCAGCGCGCGCGACAAAAGGGGACGTGCACGTAGAGGGCTCGGGCGGGCTCCGGGTGGACGAAAGGTGCAGATCCTTCCGAAGGAGACCCGGTCGCTCCCGTCATTCTCCCTCGTCCTCGCCCACGCGCAGCACGGCGAGGAAGGCTTCTTGGGGGACCTCCACCCGCCCGATGGCCTTGAGCCGCTTTTTCCCTTCCTTTTGCTTCTCCAAGAGCTTCTTCTTCCGGGAGACGTCACCGCCGTAGCACTTCGCGAGCACGTTTTTGCGGAGCGGCTTGATCGTCTCGCGGGCGATCACCCGCGTTCCGATGGCAGCCTGGATGGGAACCTCGAAGAGCTGACGGGGGATGATGTCCCGAAGGCGCTCGCAGAGCTTTCGCCCGCGCTCGTAGGCAAAGTCGCGGTGGACGATCGTGGAGAGGGCGTCCACCGCCTCCCCAGCGATGAGGATGTCGAGCTTGACGAGTTCCGACCGACGGTAGCCGGAAAACTCGTAGTCCAACGACGCGTACCCGCGCGTGCGCGACTTGAGGAGGTCGAAGAAGTCGAACATGATCTCCGCCAAGGGAAGCTCGTACGTGAGCTCCACGCGCCGTTCGTCAAGGTACTCCATCGTGACGAACTCGCCGCGCTTCTTCTGCGCGAGGTCCATGACCGCACCCACGTAGTCCGAGGGGACGAGGATCCGCGCGGTGACGTATGGTTCTTCGATGTGCTCGATCCTCGACGCCTCGGGAAACTTTGCGGGGTTGTCGATCTCGAGCCGCTCTCCGTTTCTCAAGTAGACGTGGTAGACGACGCTCGGCGCCGTCATGATGAGTTCCAGGCCGTATTCGCGTTCGAGGCGTTCCTGCACCACCTCCATGTGGAGAAGCCCCAAAAAGCCCGCGCGGAACCCAAACCCCAAAGCGGCGCTCGTCTCCGGCTCGAAGACGAGGGCGGCGTCGCTCAAGGCGAGTTTCTCCAAAGCTTCCTTGAGGTCCTCGTAGCGGTCGGGATCGACGGGGAAAATCCCCGCAAACACCATGGGCTTTACGGGGCGATAGCCGGGAAGCGGCTGGCCAGCCGGTCGCGCGGCGTGCGTGATCGTGTCGCCGATGCGAATGTCGCGGATTTCCTTGATGTTCGCCACGAGGTACCCCACTTCGCCCGGGCCGAGGGCTTCCTGCGCCACCGGGTACGGTGTCCGCACGCCGACCTCCTGCACCTCGTAGCGCTTCCCCGTGGCCATCATGAGGATCTCGTCGCCCGCCCGGAGGACGCCGTCAAACACGCGTACAAAGGCCACCGCTCCCCGGTAGCTGTCGTAGTAGGAGTCGAAGATGAGCGCCCGCAAGGGGGATCGGGGATCGCCCTTCGGGGGCGGGATCCGCTCGACGATCGCTTCGAGGAGCTCGTCGATCCCGATCCCCTCCTTGGCCGAGACGAGGAGGGCTTCGCCGGCGGGAAGGCCGATGCGCTCTTCGATCTCCCGCCTTACCCGCTCCGGTTCGGCGCTCGGCAGGTCGATCTTGTTGAGAACGGGAACGATCTCCAGGTCGTGCTCCAGGGCGAGGTAGACGTTGGCCAAGGTCTGCGCCTCCACTCCCTGGGTGGCGTCTACCACGAGTAAAGCCCCCTCGCAAGCGGCAAGGGAACGGGACACCTCGTACGTGAAGTCCACGTGCCCCGGTGTATCGATGAGGTTGAGGACGTACGTCTCTCCATTCCGCGCCGTGTAGAGGAGCCGCACGGTGTTCAGCTTGATCGTAATCCCTCGCTCGCGCTCGAGTTCGAGGACGTCGAGCACCTGTTCGCGCATCTCCCGCGCCGAAAGCGCCCCCGTGCGCTCGATGAGGCGGTCGGCAAGGGTCGACTTGCCGTGGTCGATGTGGGCGATGATGGAGAAATTGCGGATCCGCCCTCGTGGAAGCGCTCCGTCTTCGCTGCGTTCCAACCCCCGTGCCAAAGAAGACCCCCTCCAACGCGATGCGAAAGCGCGGAATCCCGGTCGGCGCCGCGCCGCGCAAAAGTCCTGCGTCCAATCCTACCACAACCCGGAGTCGGAGGGGAGTTCCGGTGCGGGCGAATCGACACGCCCGAAGGACTGGGATACAATAGCTTCGATTTCGTGGAAACCCGGACGCGATTTCCCCATGCCTCGCCCGCGGGAGGGAAGCCGAAATGTCGCCATCTCCTCCGAGGGACCCGAATTCCCCGGCAAACGGAGCGCCCCGCGAGGAGGGGGCCCGCACGTCCGAGTCGCCCTCCGCCTCGGGGACGGAAAGCGATCGCCTTCGGAGCGCCGCCTGGCGGATCGTCCTCCTCTTCGGAATCGTAAGCCTCTTCGCCGACGTCACGTACGAAGGCCTCCGAAGTGTCGTAGGCCAATACCTCGCCCTCCTCGGGGCGAGCGCCGCCGTCGTCGGGACGCTCGCCGGGTTGGGTGAACTCCTCGGGTACCTCCTCCGTCTCGTCGGCGGGTACCTCGCCGACCGCACGCGCCACCACTGGCTCCTCACCGCCGTGGGCTACGCGATCAACCTCTTCTCCGTGCCCGCCCTCGGCCTCGTGCACTCGTGGCCGCCGGCAGCAGCCCTCGTCCTTGCGGAACGGGCAGGGAAAGGCCTGCGCACGCCGCCGCGGGACGCCCTCCTCTCGTACGCCACGAAACAGGTGGGCCGCGGCAAAGGCTTCGGGATTCACGAGGCCATGGACCAGATCGGGGCGCTCACCGGTCCCCTCTTCGCCGCCCTCCTCCTCGGCCTCGGCTTCGGATACCGGACGACGCTCTTCGCCTACGCCCTCCCGGCAACCCTCGCCCTCCTCGCCCTTTTCCTCGTCTGGCGCTTCTTCCCCCGTCCCGATCTCCTCGAACCCGGGGCGGGAGAGCCTTCCGCCGAAAAGGAGGGCTCCCCCCGAGAACCCCGCTCCCAAATCCTCCCCCCGCACGAAACGTCCGCCCAAGACGGCACGGCTCCTCCCCGCGCCTTCTCCCGAGAGTTTTGGGGGTTCCTCCTCTTTGCCGCCCTGGCCGCGGCGGGGTTTCTCCACTTCCAGCTCATCGGGTTTCACTTCGCGCGCGGCGGGCTCGCTCCGGAGATCACCCCCCTCCTCTACGCCCTCGCCATGGGGGTAGACGCCGTATTCGCCCTCGTCGCCGGACTCCTGTACGACCGAATCGGGATCCTCGTTCTGGGGATCGTCCCCTTCCTCACCGTGGGCGCAGCCGCCGCCCTCTTTTTGCCTTCCGAGGCAGGCCTGGGTGTCTCCCTCCTGGGGATGGTTCTCTGGGGAGGCGCCATGGGGTTACACGAAAGCGTCCTCCGCGCCGCGGTCGCCGACCTCACTCCCCCGGAGCGGCGAGGGTTCGGGTACGGGGTCTTCAATACGGTGTACGGCCTCGCCCTCTTTGCGAGCGGCATTCTCTTCGGCATCCTCTACGGCCTAGGGGGAACGTACGTCGTGCTCGGGGTGGCGGTCTTGGAAGTCCTGGCCTTGGGCGTGCTGGCGGTCGTTTTTCTCCGGTAGGACCTCTTCAAACCTCCCCGCGATAGGGCCCTGCGACCGGCTTTCCATCCCTCCTTGCAACCGCACATGTCGAAGCGTGCGGCTCTCCCCGTCGGGACGGCGCGCGAACGCCGCTCATTCTACCTCCTCCACCCAACGCACGTAGGCAAGCGGCAGCTCGACCTCTTCTCCGCCTTCCTTCCGCACGAGCACGCAAGGTCCGGGGCGGCCGCCGGACCCGCGGGGGCGTTCCCTCCATCCGAGCGGACGCCCGGCAAAGCGGACGTCCCCTTGCGGGGTGTACGCGGTGAGGACGACTTCCCGCCCCGTGGCCAGCGCACGGCGCAGGCGCTCTTCCACCTCGGCGAGCCTTTCCCGGTCCGGCTTAGGCGGGGCTTCCGCGCCACGGCGCAGGAAGTGAGCGACGAGCGCCTCCCGGTGTTCCGGGA
Organism: Brockia lithotrophica; assembly: GCA_003050565.1. Taxonomy (NCBI): domain Bacteria; kingdom Bacillati; phylum Bacillota; class Bacilli; order Thermicanales; family Thermicanaceae; genus Brockia; species Brockia lithotrophica. The sequence goes on along the minus strand of PEBW01000007.1, from coordinate 53,657 downwards.
GGAGCATGCGACTCCCCTCCCAGATGGACGCCGGATCGCTTCCGCCTCGGACACTTCCGAACATGCGTCCTTCCTCCTCTCCCGGCCGAACTCCTCGAAGAAGGCCTCTCCCGCGCGAGCGCACGGGTGCTTTCGAATCGCGAGCTCACGCCTCGTGGCCGCCGATCTTGCGCGCGCGCTCCCGCGCCTGACCCGCAGGGGTGAGGGAAGAAGCGCGTAGGAGGCTCGCCCGTCCAAACCGCGCCCAGATGTAGTCCACCGTCCGGTACATCTTTTCCTCCCGCAGCCGGTCCCGAAAGAGCTCGAGGGGAAAGACGTGGTCGTCGGAAAGCCCGCCGAGGAACACGGATACGTGGCGCACGGGAAACCCCGACCAGTGGCGACGAAAGAGGGCGCGGGCCGCCGCGGCGATTTCCGCCGGGGAGCGCGTGGGCGCGGGCAGGTGCGTCTGGCGGAAAAATCCGTGCCGCCCTTCGAGGCCGTAGGCGCCCCCGATGCCTACACCGACGACCTTCCCGAGGACGCCCAATGCGCGGGCGCGGTGCGCCACCTCGTCGGCGAGTTCGAGGATCACGATCTCCACGTCCCGCCCTTCGCGGTAATCGCGCGGGAGGGTGATCCCCCGCCCTACCCCTTTTTGCCGCCAAATCAGGGAGGGGTCGACGGGGGAAGGATCGATGCCGTTCGCGTATCGGTGGAGGCGCGCTCCGAGCTTGCCGAAACGGCGGCGGAGGAGTTCCTCGGGCGTCTGAGCGAGTTGGCCGATCGTCCGAATCCCCATCCCCCGAAGGTGGGCGCCGAGGCGGCGGGCGACGCCGAAGAGGTCTTCCACCGGCCGATGCCAGAAGGCTTCGGCGAACTCCCCTGGGGAGACGCGGAATACCCCCTCGGAGATCTTTTTCGCGTACACGTCGCAGGCCATTTTTGCGGCGAGCTTGTTCGGCCCGATGCCCACGCGGGCGTTGATGCCCGTGACCTCGCGGATGCGCCGACGGATCTCCTGTGCGGCCGCTTCCGCCGTCCCGAAGAGGTGCAGGGTCGGCGTGAGTTCCACGAACTGCTCATCGATCGAGTACGGCTCCACGAGGTCGGAAAACGCTTCGAGAAGACCGGTGATTTGGAGGGAGGTGGCAAGGTAGCGGGCCATGTGCGGGCGCACGACGACCGCCTCGGGACAGAGGAGGAGCGCTTCCCCTAAAGTCATCGCCGTAGAGACGCCGCACGCCTTGGCTTCCCGCGTTGCCGCGAGGACGACCCCGTGGCGCCGCTCGGGATCCCCCGCGACGACCACCGGACGCCCCCGAAGATCGGGACGTGCCGCCACCTCCACAGAGGCGAAAAACGACTCCATGTCCACCAGGAGGACGACGCGTTCCCTCGTTTCGGCCGCGCCCTTCACGGGTGTTCCCTCGGCCCCCGCGCGGGCTTCTCCCGTTCCTCCGCCCATCCGAGAATCCCTCCACCTCGAACCGGCCGATCGACAAACAAAGATTCGTTGAACTTTAGTTCGTTTTTAGGATAGCACGCCGCGCCGGAAGAACACAAGAGAGCGGGAAGGGGTACGCGCGCCGCACGGTGCGTATGCTACACTGAAGATATCGATCCCCGTGGCCGACCTTCCGCACGCCACCCGTCGGAGACGAGGGACACGGCGGGATTGCGTTCCCGCATGCGCCTCTCGACCCGAAAGAACCCGAAAGAAAGAGGGATACACGACGGACGAAAGGACGGGCTTTTCCGTGAAGACGCACTTCGGAACCGCTTCCGTTCACGTACACTACGACCGCGTATCCCTCGCTGCCGTAAACGAAATTCTGGCGCGCAAGGCGCACCTGATCCTCGGGCGCGTGGAACTCGCGGATGCCGGCGGCGACGTCGCCATCTCCCTCATCGTTCGCGGTACGGACAACGAACTCGGCACGCTCGTCGCCGAACTGGAAGCGCTCCCCAACGTGAAGGCGAGTCTCTTCCTCCCCAAGTGGGAGGACGAATAAAGGACGCGGGGGCAAAGGGCCCCCACGCGGGAAACGGAAAGAAAGCGGCTCAGCGGGTGAAGATGTGGTTGCCGATGCGCTTGATCTGCGGCCGCGACCAGATCCACGCAGAAGTCGCGGTCTTGGGGTTGAAGTAGTAGAGGGCTCCGCCGCTTGGGTCCCATCCGTTGAGCGCGTCGTACACCGCGCGGCGCGCCGTCGCGTCCGGCGTGAGCCAGATCTGCCCGTCCGAGACGGACGTGAAGGCACCGGGCTGAAAGATGATCCCGGGGATCGTTTTGGGAAACGCGGGATGTCGCAGGCGGTTCAAGATGACCGCCGCCACGGCGACCTGCCCGACGTACGGCTCTCCCCGCGCCTCCCCGTACACCGTACGGGCCATGAGGTCGATGTCGCGGCTCGTGATCGGCTGCGAGGTGTACGAGACGTACGTGGGTTTCGGTGCGGAAGGAGCGGGTGCCGAGGCGGTGCTCGTAGGGCGCCAGTTTTTGGTCGCCAACCAGAGCTTGTACTTCGTCTGGGGCCCGACGATCCCGTCCACGCGGATGCCGAATTGGTATTGAAAGTTGCGCACCGCCCAGTACGTGCGCCAACCAAAGATCCCGTCGATCGCCCCGTGGTAGTACCCGAGGTACCGAAGCCTCCCTTGAAGTTCGTACACGTCTCCCCCGCGCGAACCTACGCGAAGAATCTCCTGACCAAAGGCTTCGACCCTTGGAGGTTCGCCTACCTTCCCCGCGTCCCCCGGCGCCAAGGGCGCCTGACCCCAAAATTCGAGAGGCACAAGGCACGCGAGGAGGAAGGCAAGCCCAAACGCGACGACGCGCACCCACCGGGAACGCACGCTTCATGCCACCTCCGCCATCGCCTTCCGGAGCGCGGTGTCCCGGAAGCCCCGAGAAGGGCAAAGCGCTTTGCGTCTCACCCGTAGGGTGCGCGTTTTTCGCAAAAACTTGTCGGCAAAATCACGGCCGCAATCCCTTGCGACCGGCCGCAAAAGGCGCGTACGGCAACCCGACCCCGACGCGAGCGAGCGTACGGCACCTCTTCGTCCGTCCCGCGGTCTCCCCCGCAGGAGCGCACCGTCGGACGACGGCAATCGTCGATGGCGGTCCCTTCCCCGGAAAAGCACATCGTCGTCCTCAGTCGTCCTGCGCGTACACCACCTCTCCGCTGCGGGAGAGGTCGTAGCCGCCGAAGCGCCGGAGCTCCTCGCGAAAGGCGGCGCTTCGCAGGATTTCGAGGAAGCAGGCGCCCAGCGGGCTTTCCGCAAAGGAGCGCAAGAGGAGAAGGTCGTACTGCTCCTCTCCCACGGGGACGAAGTCGAGTTCGAAGGCCTTGGCCGCCGCGTAGATCCCCAACCCCACGTCGGCGCTTCCCTCGCGGATGGCGACTGCTACGGCGAGGTGGGTGGGAACTTCGCGGTCGTAGCCGTACACGGACTCCCGGGGAATGCCCGCCTTGCGCAAGAGGTGGTCGAACAGGATTCGCGTCCCCGCGCCGCGCTGACGGTTGACGTAGCGCACGCCCGGACGGGCGATGTCCTCAAGGCTTCGGATCCCCAAAGGATTCCCCTTGGCGACGAGGAAGCCCTGAACGCGCGTGGCAAGGTGGACGAGGACGACGGGGACGCCGCGGATGTGGCGTCGGACGTAGGAGACGTTGTACGTGCCGTCCTCCGGATCGAGGAGGTGGATGCCGGCGCCGTGGGCCTCGCGGCGGGCGATCGCCTGAAGCCCCGCCGTGCTTCCCACGTGCGAGGACGAAAGATCGCACGTAGGGTCCTTCCGCCGGAGGTGCGATCGCAAGAGGTCGAGGGCGAAGTCGTGACTCCCCGCAAGGACGACGGTACGGTCGATCTGCGACGGGTCGCGGAAGAGCTCGACTTCGACCTCCGTTCCCTGCTCGAAGCCCTCCGTTTCCCGCGGAACGACGAGGAGCCCGTCGGCGCGGACAAGGGACATCGTCACGCCGGCGCCGCGCGAGAGGGGTTGGACGACGTAGCGTCCCTCCACCTTGCCCACGGTCACACGGACGAATTCGTCGCGGCCGACGGCGGATACGAGGCGCCGCCCGAGGAGCGCGCGCACGCGCGGTCGCGGAGGCGCGCCCTCTCCGTAGTAGCGATCGAGGAGGGGTTTCAAAAACCATTCCATGGCGAGGAAGGCGGAGACGGGAAAGCCGGGGATTCCGAGAAGGGGGCGCCCCTCTGGGGTCACTGCGAGGACGACGGGTTTTCCCGGCCGGGTGGCGACGCCGTGGGCGACGATCTCGCCGAAGGACCCGAGGATGTCCGCGGTGTAGTCGTCGCGTCCGGCGCTCGAACCGGCGTTCAAGACAACGACGTCGTAGCGCTCGAGGGCGGTTGCCACGCGCTCCCGAAGGAGCTCCGGCTCGTCGGGCGTGATCGGAAAGACGTCGGCGACCGCTCCCCAGGACTCCGCAAGGCCGCGGAGCATGGCGCCGTTGAACTCGGGGATTTCCCCGAGACCAATGTCTACCTTGGGAGGGACGAGCTCGTCGCCCGTAGGGAGAACGGCCACGCGAGGGCGCGCGAGGACCTCGATCTCGAGGACGCCGCCCGCGAGGAGTGCCCCGAGGTCGTAGGGGCGGAGGCGGCGGAAGGCGGGGAGGATCATCTCCCCCACCACGACGTCTTCGCCGATCGGTCGCACGTCCTGCCACGGGGCAACGGGGGCGAGGACTTCGATCGTCCGCCCGTCGTCGAGAAGGTGGACGCGCTCGACGGCGATCACGGCGTCCGTCCCTTCGGGGAGGGGGTCGCCGGTGTCGACGACGAGCGCCTCTTCCCCGACGCGCAGGCGCACGGGGTTTGTTTCCGAAGCAAAGAACGTCCGTTCTGCGCGCACGGCAAAGCCATCCATCGCCGCCGCGTTGTAGTTGGGCATGGACACGCGGGCGTAGAGGTCCGTGGCGGCGACACGGTTCAGCGCTTCCGCCGTGGGAATTCGTTCCGTCCGCCGGGGGATGTCCGCGCGGGCGAGCCAACGCCGGCGAACGTCGTCGAGGGGCTCTTCGTCGAGAAACACCTTGCGCGCCACGCTCACTCCTCCTTTTCCATCCAGCGGGCGGCGAGCCCTTCTCGCGGCTTGCGGGAGGGCGGGGCTGCCACCTGCCGCGTGTGCAGAAGGTACACGCGGGCCGACTCTCCGGCGAGGTACCCTTCCTTTTCCTCAGGCACCTCCGCAAGACCGTCGCTCCCCAGGAGGGTAAAGAGGAGGCCCGACTTTCCGAGCACCGGCTCCGCCCACCAACCGTCCGCCTCGCGCACGAGGCGCACGCGGTAGTAATCCGTGCGACCGGCGACGGAGGCGAGGGGGCGGCGAAGCTTCGCCTCGAGGGCGATCGGGGCAAAAACCGCCTCTCCGGCCAGGCGCGCGAGGAGGTGGCGGCCGAAGAGGAAAAAGACGACCGTGGCCGAAGTGGGGTTCCCGGGAAGACCGAGGACGAAGCGCTCGCCCACGCGCGCGAGCAGGGTGGGCTTCCCCGGGTGGAGGGAGATCCCGTGGAAGAAGACTTCCGCACCGAAACGCTCCTCGAGGACCCGCAACGTGAGGTCGCGAACTCCGACGGAGCTCCCGCCGGAGAGGACCACGAGGTCGGAATCTTCGAGGGCGCCGTCGATCGCCCGGGCAAAGTCGTCTTCGTCGTCGCGTACGATGCCGCCGCAGCGAACGTGCGCGCCGAACTCCTCGGCAAGGAGGCAGATCGCCGGGGCGTTTGTGTCGCGCACCTGCCCCAGCCGGAGGTCGCGCGTTTCGTGCGGGACAAGTTCGTCGCCCGTGGAAAACACGGTCACGGTAGGAGGCACGTACACGGGAACCTCGCGTACCCCGAGGCCGGCGAGGTAGGCGATTTCGTAGGCGCGAAGACGCATTCCCGGTCCGAGGACGTCCTCCCCGGCGAGGGCGTCTTCCCCGCGGAAGATCACGTTCTGCCCCGGCGAAACGGCGCGGTAGACGTTGAGAAGCGCCCCCATGACCTCCACGTGCTCCACGGCGACGACGGCGTCCGCCCCCTCGGGCAACATCCCCCCCGTGGGGACGTACATCGCCTCTCCTTCTTCGAGACGGCGCCGGGGGATTTCGCCCATGCGCACCTCGCCGACGACCTCGAGGAGCGTGGGAGTGGATTCCCCCGCACCGAAGGTCTCCCGGGCGATCACGGCGTACCCGTCTACGGTAGAGCGGGAAAACGCGGGGACGTCCTCCGGAGCGCGTACGCCGCGCGCGAGCACGCGCCCCGCCGCCCGAAGGAGGGGGACTTCCTCTACCCGGCGCGAAGGCACGGGAAGCGCATCGAGGAGCTTCCGGACGTCGGCGACGGACAGGACGCGAAAGAGTTCCACCGCGCGCACCCCTTCCTCGCAAGGACGGCGCCGGGTTGCCCCGGCGCCATCTCCGTTGCCAAAGCCGAAAAGAGTCACCCGACGGCCGTCAGGCGATGATCTCGAGCTCGCGAAGCTTCTCCTCGGGCACGATGCCTTCCCGCCAGCCACGGACGCGGTAGTACTCGTCGAGCATCTCGTCGAGGTGGCTCACCATTCCCTCGGACTTCCCCGCCGCCGGCTCCTTGAGGAGGCGTTCCGGCAGGTAGTCGTCTTCGCGGCGGTTGAAGCCGGCGAGGTTGTTGTAGTAGCGCTCGAGGTTGTAGATGCGCTCCCCGATGCGGAAGAGCTCCTCTTCCGTAATCTCCATCCCCGTGAGCGCAGAAAACTGCCGCGCGTAGTGCTCCGGCGTTTCGGAAAACGTCGAGAACTTGCACACGTCGAGGGAATCCGTAAAGGCGAAGAGGTCCTGGAACCACTTTTGGAGCTCGCCCTTCCCGGCCACGGCCGTGCGGTCCACGGAGTAGGGGATCCCCAGGATCTCGGCGCTGATCGTGTAGCCGCGGAGGTGGCACGCGCCTCGGTTGCTCGTCGCGTACCCGAGGCCGATCCCCTGGATGGCCCGCGGGTCGTACGCGGGGATGGACTGCCCCTTCACGGACATGGAGATCTCGGGCGCTCCGATGGACTTGGCGAAGCGGGCCGGTCCCTCGGCGAGGTCGTCGCCCACCCCGCTTCGCTCGGCGATCGAACGGAGGAGTTCGATCGCGCGGTCGGCGTCGCCCCAGCGAATCGCGTACCCGATCAGCCCGCGCTCGTAGGCTTCCATCGCCACGGCGATGGCGTGCCCCGTCTCGATGGTGTCCATGCCGAATTCGTTCGCGAGGTCGATCATCCGCGCCACCGCTTCGCGGTCCGTGATCCCGATGAGCGCACCGAGGGCCCACGCGGACTCGAACTCCATGCTCCCCGCGGGAACCGTCGTCCGGTACTTCCCTTCCCGCACGACGACGTCTTTTTTACAGGCCACGGGGCAGGCGTGGCAGGTGTGGTCGCGGTAGAGGATCGTCTCCCGCACGCGCTCTCCGCCGATCTCCGCCGCCCCCTCGATCACCGTCGTCTTGGCGTTGTACACGGGAAGGCCGCTCACGCCGTCGATGATGTTCATGAGCACGTTCGTCCCGTACACGGAGAGGCCGCCCTTTTTGGGCGCCGTGACCGCCCCCTGAAGGATCGCCCGCAGCCCGTCTTGATTCGCCTTGTGGTAGGCGGACTCGTCGTAGACGACGAAGTCGCGGTCGCGGGGCGTCCCCTTTACGACGATCGCCTTGAGCCGCTTGTAGCCGGCTACGGCCCCCGTACCGCCGCGTCCTGCCGCCCGATCGTCCTCGTTGATGAACGCGGCAAAGCGCACGAGCTGTTCGCCCGCGGGGCCGATGGCCATCACGCTCACGTCCTCCGGGCGACCGCCGCCGTGGCGTTCCCGCAAGACCCGCACGGTCTCCCGCACGCCGAGACCCCAGATGTCCGACGCGTCGCGGATTTCCGCGCTTCCGTTTTCGACGTACAGGTAGACCGGCCTCTCGCTTCGCCCGCGGATGAGGATGTTGTCCACGCCCGCCCACTTGATCCGGGCGGCCGTCCACCCACCCATGTGCGAATCCGTCACCGTCCCCGTGAGGGGAGACTTCGTGACGACGGCCAACCGTCCGCTCATGGGCGAGCGCGTCCCCGTGAGCGGGCCCGTCATGATCGCGAGCAGGTTCTCGGGCGAGAAGGGCTCCACGTGCGGTCCGTTGTCGAAGACGTACTTCACCCCGAGACCGCGGCCGCCGATGTACTTTCGAACGAGTTCCCGGTCGAGCGGCCGTTCCTCCACCGTACCCCGCGTGAGGTCCACGAGGATCTCGCGGTTGTTGTACCCGCGCAGCATAGTGCGAACGCCTCCTTCTCGAGACAAGTTTCGGCGCAATGGGTGTTGGATCGCCGCAAAGCCGCAAAGGCAGCGCAATACGGATGGGGGTGTCTACTTTTTAGTATAACCTATTTTTCCCCGAAAGCGGTTACTCGACGAGAGTCGTTTCAAGATTTCGGCCTTGCTCTCGCCGGACGACCGCACGACCCAAGAGAAAGCACATCGGACGGCAGTGCACGGGCGAATCCCGAAGGGGAAGGAACGGCGCTCCGTTCCCTCGAAGACGGGCTTCCGTTTCGCGCCGTCGGATCCGCCTCAGCCTCAGGGGAAGAGTTCGCGCACGAGGGGATTTTCCCGCCGAAGGGTCGCCGTCGGGCCGGAGGCGAGCACGCGGCCGCGCACGAGGACGACCGTACGGTCCGTGAGGTCTTCCAGATCGCGGTAGTCGTGGCTGATGAGAAGGAGGCTCGTCCCGTGTTCTCGGAAGATCTCCCGGAGACTCGCCTTGAGGGGACCGCGCGACGTGGCGTCTACGGCGGCAAAGGGCTCGTCCAAAAAGAGCACTTCGGGCCGAAGCGCCAGCGCGCGGGCGAGGGCGAGACGCGCCCGCTCCCCTCCCGAAAGAGAGCGGGCATCTCGCCCCGCAAAGACTTCCAACCCAAACCGCTCGAGCCAGGCGTACGCCTCTTCACGGGCTTTCCTCCTCCCGAGGCCGCGAATGCGCAGGGGGAGGTAGACGTTGGCCAGGACGCTTCCCGCGAGGAGAGGCGAGTCTTGAAAGACGACGGCCATGCGCCGGCGGAATTCCACCGGGACGGAGCGGCCCACGGGTACGCCGAAGACCTCGCGCTTCCCCTCCGTCGGCGCGAGGAGGAGGGCGAGGACCTTGAGGAGCGTCGTCTTTCCCGAGCCGTTCGGGCCCGCGAGCCCGAGGCGCTCCCCCGCGGCGAGGCTGAGGTCGATCCCGTCCAGGATGGTGCGTCCGGCGCGCACGACGCGCACGCCCTGCACGCGGAGGACGTCTCCCACGGCGATCCCCCCTTCGGCAACTCTTCGAAACCCGGGAGCCGCACGGTGGAACGGCGGGACGATCAACCTTCCCGGACGCGGTGCTGGAGGTAGGTGAGAAATGCGGTTACGGCGAAGGACAGGGCGAGGAGGAGAAAGCCGATCGCCAGCGCCCGGTCGAACGCCCCCCTCGACACCTCGAGCACGATCGCCGTCGTGAGCGTCCGCGTCTCCCCGCGGATGTTGCCGCCGACGATCATCGCCGCCCCCACCTCGGAAATCACCCGTCCGAAGCCGGCGATCACCGCGGCGAGGAGCGGCATGCGGATCTCCCGCAAAAGGAGGTAGAGGTACGTCTCCGGCGTCGCCCCCAGGGAGAGGAAGAACTCGTGAAGCCTCTCTTTGGCTCCCGCGGCCGCCGCCGCGACGAGGGAGACGAGGATCGGCGTCGTGAGGATCACTTCGGCGATTACGATGGCCGTGGGCGTGTAGATGAGGTGGAGGTCGCCCAAAGGCCCGTTGCGCCAGAGAAAGAGGGCCACCCACAGCCCGACGACCGTAGGCGGCAGTCCCATCCCGGCGTTGAAGACGCTGAGGAGTACCCCGCGGCCGCGAAAGTTCACGACGCCGAGGAAGACGCCCAGCGGAAGGCCGATGAGGAGGCTGATCCCGAGCGCCCAGACCGCGATGCGCAGGGAGAGCCCGAAGATCGCCAAAATTTCCGGGTCTTTTGCCAGGAGGATCCGCACCGCCTCGTGAAGGCCCGACCACACGAGATCCACGTCTCTTTACTCCTTCCCCTCCTTCGCCGCATCGGGGAAGAAGAGGGGTTGCCCGTACTTGTCGACGCCGAACTCGCCGATGAGCTTTTGCGTTTCTGGGGATACGAGGAACTCGACAAAGGCCTTGGCGCCCTCGGCGTTCACCTTGGGGTACTTCTCGGCGTTCACCTGCATCACGTGGTAAATGTTGAGGAGGTCCTCGTCTCCCTCGCGGACGATGGCGAGGTCGAGCCTGTCCTTGTAGGCGAGGTACGTCCCGCGATCCGTCAAGGTATACGCGCGCCTTTCGTTGGCGATGAGGAGCGTCTGCCCCATCCCCGTACCGCTCTCCGTGTACCACGCCTGCCCCTTAGGATCGACGCCGGCCGCCTTCCAGAGGTCGAGTTCTTTCTTGTGCGTGCCCGAATCGTCGCCGCGAGAGACGAAGCCTGCGCCGGAAGCGGCGATCGCCTTCATGGCAGCCTTCAAATCCTGGGCTTCCTCGACCTTAGCCGGATCGTTGGGAGGTCCGACGAGGACGAAGTCGTTGTGCATGACGAGGCGGTAGTTCGTCACCGTACCGTCGTCCACGAGCGGCTTTTCGGAAGAGGGAGCGTGCGTGAGGAGCACGTCGGCCTCGCCGCGCTTTCCCATCTCCAGCGCCTGTCCCGTACCCACCGCCACAACCTTGACCTTGTAGCCCGTCTGCTCCTCGAAGATCGGTACGAGGTAGTCGAGAAGCCCCGTGTCCTGCGTGCTCGTCGTCGTCGCGAGGACGACGTCCCGCGCGGCGGGTGTCGGCTGCGGCGTCTTCCCGGTGGGGGCTTCCGTCCCCGGAGAAAACTCGGGAGAAGTCGACTTGCCGCAGCCGGCAAGAGCTCCCCAAGCGGCAAACCAGAGGACAAGGGCGGCGATCGCCCAGCGGCGCTTCCTCGCAATCGTTCCGAACATCGGGTAACCCTCCGAATTTTCCTCGTCTTGGCGGGGTACCGCCTTTGTTCTCCTTTGCCCGGTCTTCCGAAACGTCTGCGTGCGGGATTGCCCTTCTTTCCTCGTACCGGCCTCGTACCGGCAGGCAAGGGGGAGGGAGAGGTACTTTTCCCACACGACTACGCACGTCTACGCGCGGGGTCCTCCCTCCTCCGTCCACGCGAGGACGCGGGCGTACTCTTCGGGCGTGTTCATGTTGAAAAAGGTGCGTTCCGCCTCCTCCGACGTGAGCCCGAGTTCTCCCGACCGGACGTAGCGCACGCGGATCCGCTTGTAGACGTCGACCATGCGCCGACGCCCCGCGAGAAGCACGGCCTCGAAGTGCGGCGCCGTTTCCTTGCGGTACACCGCGTAGAGGGTGTGCACCTGCCCCCCTACTTCGGGGACCGCGGCGTCGTACCCTTCGGAAAGCTCCACGAGGCGGAGGGCGACGTCTGCGGAAACGAAGGGCATGTCGTTTGCCACGACGAAGACCCGGTCGAAGCGCGCGAGGAGAAGTCCCGCGTGCACGCCGGCGACGGGCCCCTGCCCCGGATAGCGATCCCGCGTCGTCGGAAGGCCGAGGTCTTCGTACGCTTCGGGATCGTTGGTGACCAGGCAGATATCGGGAAAGTGCGGGCGCAAGGTCTCCACGATACGTCGAATGTTGGGAAGCCCGCCGACGGGGAGAAACGCCTTGTTGCGCCCCATGCGCGAAGATTTTCCGCCGGACAAGATGCACGCGCTCCGCACGCACTTCCCTCCTTTCGCAGGACTTGGAGGAAGCCAAGCCCGGAGTTCCCCCGGAAACAAGGGAACCAAGCGCGGGCGCTAGCTCTCCCGCCTCTCTTCTGCCTGCGGTCTGCCGTAACCTTCTTCTTCGGCGGCGACGTCCAGGGGGTAGGTAAAGGCATCCAGGAGGAGGAGCCCGTAGGGGTCGGTGAGTTCGAGCGCGGGGACTCCCTTCACGTAGTGGCCGCAGCGCTCGCAGACGTCGACGCGTACCTTGTCGCGATCAACGTCGAAGAAGAGGGCTTCGAGGCGGTTCGGGTCGTCCTCGCCGCACGCAGGGCACCGTAGCCGCGGAAATTCCCAGGCGGCGCCGCAGCTCGGACAGCGGAGGGTCCGCTCTCCACGGTCCCCCACGAATTCTCCCAGGTGCGGGAGGACGCCGCAAAAGGGACAGCTTCCGTGACCCCACGCCTCGAGCGGTACCCGCTCCTTGCCCAACCACGCCTCCCGCACGGCCACACGCGTCGGGTACAAGGCGAAGAAGAGCCACGCCTCGAACGCCTTGGGCTGAACCTCCAAGCGCTCCGCCATCTCGTGGATGGCCGCTCCGTCTCCCGCCCACGCCGCGGCGAGGAGCGCCTCGCGCTCCTCGGGAGACGTTCGCCCCAAAACCTCTTGGAGGGAAGCACGCACTTCCTCGGAAAAGCCCTCCCAGGCGGCAACGGAGGGGAGCAAGCTTTCCGCGTGGGAGAAGTCGACCCGGGCTTCGATCCCCCGTAGAAGGGGTGTCCCCGAACGAAGCTGCGCCTGAACCTCTTCTGCGGGCACCCGGGGAACCGAAGCGGCAAACGGGTGCGCCGCGTACACATCGAGGAGGTCGACGTACGCTTCCCGGAGCCTCGCAAATCCTTCGTCTTCTTTGATCTCCTCGGGGAAAGGCATCGTCTCCCACATCTGCACAATGCGCTGTACGTCCACGTCCGTCGCTCCTTTGACGCGTACTTGCCCGATTCGGGAAGCGCCCGCTCTCGTCGGACCGCCCCCAACGCCGTTCTTCCTTTGGCGAGAAAGGCGGGGCTCCACTGCCCCGTTTCCCCGTTCCAGGGAAGAGGAGCCCCTTCGGGTATCGTCCGTTTCCTTCCACTCCTTGAGGACTCGAAGCCTTGTTTCGGGAAGGTCGAAATCTCCCGCACATCTTGGAACCACGCCGACCACCGGCTTCGAAAGAGGGCGGGCTCGTGCGCCTGCGAGGGCGCCGAATCCCTAAGCCCCTCCCGCGACCTTTCCGCCGGTTCCTCGGGTACCCGGGGCTTCTTCCCGGGCGAGCACTTGCTTCACCCACTTCGGGCTGTGCTCTTCGGCAAACTCCAGAGGGACGTAGCCCGCCCCAAAGCGGAACATCGCCTTGAAGTCGTCGAAGAGGTAGAGGGCGAGGGGGATGTGGACCACGAGCACGAAGAGCGTCACGAAGAGGGTGGACCACACGTGCACGTCGAAGAAGATTTTGTTCCACACGGGCGGCAACGCGCCGGGAAAGAAGTACATCTGCCATCCTGTGACGATCGCGGTGGGGACGGCCAAGAGAACGACGATCCCGAAGAACTTTTGGCCGGCGTTGTACTTCGTCTGCGGGTATTTTTTGGGCTTTCCGAGGCGAAGGATTTTCTGCGGATACCCGCCCAGGTTCGTCCACCACAGCCACGTATCGCGATCCCAGGTGAACATCTCGCGCACGAGGGTTTTGAAGCTGCGCCAGGAAAAGAGGACGTACCCGAGCGACGCAAAGGTGAGGAGCGCCCCGGCGTACACGTGCCACTGGATGAAGGACACCGCCGTAGGTCCACTCACCCACCCGAATTTTACCCCAAACCCCGTCACCGCAAGCGTAAACCAGGAAAGAAGGAGGACAAAGTGCATCGTCTGGCTCGGCAGGCGATGCTTGAGGATCCACCGCCGGTTTTCGGCCATCGGCCGCCACCCCCGTTCCCTGCGCATTTTCGTGCAATCTACCGCCTCACGCGCTCACTCGCCTTCTTCCTTGATCGTCGGCGCGTCCGACCGCGCGTCCGCGACGGCGGCGAGGCCGACGAGACCTGCCGCAACGGCGCCGACGACGCCGAGGACGGGAAGCTCGTTCTCGCGGTTCGGCACGGAAACCTCTTCCGGCAGGCCGTACACCTTGGGCTCGTCCAGCAGGATGTAGAAGACGTTCAGCCCGCCGGCGATGTCCTCGCCGTAGACGCGCGCCTTGTCCTCGCCGCGCGCCTGCAGCTGGGCCACACGTTCGCGGGCGTGCTTCCGGAGCTCGTCCACGTCGCCGAACCGGATGGCGTCCGTCGGGCAGGCCTGGGCGCACGCCGGCTGCATCCCGTGCTGCAGGCGGTCGTAGCAAAGCGTGCACTTCTGCGCCACGCGCTTCCTGGCATCCACGTGGATGACGCCAAACGGGCACGCTTTTTCGCACGAACCGCAGCCGATGCACACGTCCTCCTGCACGTACACCGAGCCGAACTCCGTGCGCACGATGGCACCGGTCGGGCAGACGCTCATGCACGCGGCGTCCGTACAGTGCTTGCAGGAATCGGAAAGGAAGAGCCAGCGCCCGTTGTGGTTTTCGTCGAACTGCTCGATGAACTTCACGTGGCGCCAGGTGGTCGCCGTGAGGCGGAGCGTGTTGTCGTAGCTGTCCCCGGAAAAGCCGACGTGCTCTTCCATGGGGAGGTCGTTCCACTCCTTGCAGGCTACCTGACACGCCTTACATCCGATGCACAACGACGTGTCGACGAGCATCCCCTTGGCTCCCAATGCCTACACCCCCTGTGCTCCCGCGTTTAGCCTTCGACCTTGCGGATGTTGCACGTGAAGACTTTGGCCTCGTGGATGCGCGAGTTCGGCTCGCCGACGATGGCCGTCAGGTCGTTCGTGATGTCGCCCTTCACCACCGCACCGGCAAACCCCCAGTGGATCGGGAGTCCCACGACCTGGTAGACCCGACCGTCGACGACGTAGGGGCGGATGCGCCGCGTGACGAGGGCGCGGGCACGCACGTGGCCGCGCTCGGTGGTGATCTCCACCCAGTCGCCGTTCTTCACTCCGATCGTCTTGGCGAGCTCCGGCGAAATCTCCGCGAAGAGTTCCGGCATGAGCTCCGAAAGCCACGGGAGGTTACGCGACATGGCGCCGCCGTGCCAGTGCTCCGTGAGGCGGTACGTGGAGATGATGTACGGGTACTTCTCGTTCGCCACCCCGTGGAGGACGTTCCGCGGGATCTTCTTGTAGTAGACCGTCACGGGGTTGTGCGGGTACTTCGGGTACAGGAGGTTCCCCACGGGCGTCTCCACGGGTTCGTAGTGCGTCGGAAGCGGCCCGTCGGCGAGCGAGGCAAAGATCCCCAAGCGCCCGTCGGCCATCATGATGAACGGGTCCCTTCCGGAATGGGCGTCGAGGCCGATCCCGTCGGGCTTCGCCTCCGCGGTAGGTGCCTTGGCCGCCGGGAAGTCCGGCACGTCGTCCCCGACCCACTTCTTTTGCGCCTCGTCCCACCAAATGAGCTTCTTGTTTTCCGCCCACGGGCGCCCGCTCGGGTCGGCGGAGGCGCGGTTGTAGAGGATGTGGCGGTTCGCCGGCCAGGTGAAGCCCCAGTTCAGGGCGTAGCGCCCCTGAGGATCGCGGGAAGCGGCGCGGTTCGTCGTGGGGTCCGGGTAGATCCCCGCGTAGATCCAGTTCCCGCACGCCGTGGAGCCGTCGTCCTTGAGCTCGAGGAAGCCCTTCACGTGGGAGCCGTCGGCAACGTTGTAGCCGTTGATCTCCTTGAGGATCTTGAGGATGTCCGGACCTTCGTTCGGATCGCTTCCCTCGTAGTCCCACGTGAGGTGCTGAATCGCCCAATCGCGGGGGTTCGTGCTGTTCGCGTAGAGTTTCTTGAGCCGCTTCCCGAGTTCGTACGTGAAGTACAAGTCGCCGCGTGCGTCTTCCGGAGACTTTCCTGCCTTTTCCCGCCACTGCGCCGTGCGTCCGGTGTTCGTGATGCTCCCGGTCTTTTCGGCAAAGGCGGCCGCGGGGAAGACGAAGATCTCCGTCTGAATTTCCTCGGGCTTGAGCTTCCCCTCCGCGACCTCCGGCGCGTCCTTCCAGAAGGTCGCCGACTCCGTGAGGAACGGGTCGACGATCACCATCCACTTGAGCTTGGGCAGAGCGTCCGTGCGGATGAACGAAGCGTGCACCCCGCTCGCGGCGATGTTTTGCCCCATCTGGATGAGACCCTCGACGATTCCCTGCCGCATCTGGTCGAGGATCCCGAAGGTCGTGTGGTCGCCGAAGGCCCGCGGGAGGGAGTTAAATCCGAAGTCGTTGTCCGGCGTGGCATGTTCGCCAAACCACGCCTTGAGGAGACTCACGACGTACTTCGGGGTGTTCGCCCACCACCCCGTGGGCTTCGTCACCTTGAGGAGGTACTCCTCGAGGCTGTTGGCGCCCTTCTGCGGGAAGGCGATGTAGCCCATGAGGTAGTTGGCGAGGAGCGGGAAGTCCGAAGCGCCCTGCACGTTGGAATGCCCGCGCATTGCGGCGATACCGCCGCCGGGGCGCCCGATGCTCCCCAAAAGACCGAGGAGGATCGTCGACGTTCGGATGATCTGCGCTCCCACCGTGTGCTGTGTCCAGCCCATGGAGTAGACAAAAGCCGCCGTCTTGTCCGGACGACCTACCTCCGCAAGCGTCTTGGCGACGTAGAGGAAGTCCTCTTTGGAGACGCCGCAGATCTTTTCCACCATCTCCGGCGTGTAGCGGCTGTAGTGGCGCTTCAGGATCTGGAAGACCGTCCGCGGGTGCTGCAAGGTGTCGTCGCGCTTCGGCAGCCCGACGCGGAGCTTTTGGGCGACGCGTTCCGTAAGCGTCTTGGGCTCTTGAGAAGCGGGAACGAGCTCTTCGCGCTCAAAGTCCCAGAGTTTCTGGTTGTAGACACCTTTCTCCGGATCGTAGCCGACGAAGAGCCCTTCCAGATCCTCCGTATCCTTGAAGTTCTCGTTCACGAGGAAGGGAGCGTTCGTGTAGTTCACGACGTATTCCTTGAAGTACAGGTCGTTTTGCAAGATGTAGTTCACGAGCGCCCCGAGAAAGACGATGTCCGTACCCGGCCGAATGGGGACGTACTTGTCCGCCGCGGAAGCGGTGCGCGTGAAGCGCGGATCGACGACGATGAGCTTCGCCCCGCGTTCCTCCTTGGCTTTGAGCACCCAGCGGAAGCCTACGGGGTGGTTTTCCGCCATGTTCGACCCCATGATGACGACCACGTCGCTGTTGTACAGATCCTGCACGGCGAGAGTCATCGCACCACGGCCTAAGGAAGCCGAGAGGGCGGGAACGGTGGAGGCGTGGCAGAGGCGGGCGTTGTCGTCGACGTTCACGACACCGAGGGCGCGAAGGAGCTTGATGTGGAGGTAGATCCACTCGTTTTCGTTCGTCGAGCCGCCGAGGTGGGCGATGGCCGGCGTGGCCATGATGAGGTTTCCGTCGTTGTCCTTCTCGACAAACGTGCGGTCACGCGTCTCCTTGATGAGCTGGGCAACGCGGTCGAGGGCCCAATCGTACGGCTTTTCTTCCCACTCCGTCCCTCCCGGGCGGCGGTAGAGAACCTTCGTGTTGCGCGCGGGGTTGTTCACGAGTTGGAGGGCGGCCGAACCTTTCGAGCACAGGGTACCGCGGTTGATCGGGCTGTCGGGGTTGCCCTCGATGTGGACGATCTTGCCGTCTACGGACGTCGCAAGCATGCCGCACCCTACCGAGCAGTAGGGGCACACCGTCGGGTACGTCTTGCCCTTCTTGATGTCGAGCTGGATCTTCGCCGTTCGGGCAAAGGCCTTTTGCGCCCCCGAAAGGCCAAAGATCGAAGCGGCGGTCACGGCAAATCCCGCGCGCTTCAGAAATTCGCGTCTCGTGATGACGGCCATGGAACTCCCCCCCAGTCGCGTTTAGAGTGAGCTGGCGAGCTCTCTTCCCACCTTGCCCCCCTCGAGCCGGCCGCCCGAGGTGTAGAGGATTGCATTGCCGCCGCGGACGTAGCCGAGGACGTCCATCCCGAGTTCTCTCGCAAGGAGGACCGCCTGATGCGTCGCCGCACTGCGTGAAGCGGCGATCCCGATGCCGTAGCGCGCCGCCTTGAGGATCATTTGGAGCGTGAGCCTCCCCGTTCCGAGGAGGAGGATTTCCTCCCCGGGTATCCCGTGCCGCAAGGCGTAGCCGATCACCTTGTCCACCGCGTTGTGTCGTCCCACATCTTCCCGAAGGACGAGCTCACCCCCTTGGGTGACGATGGCCGCCCCGTGCACCCCACCCGTGGCCTTGTACTTCTCCATGGAGCGCACCATCATCGTCATGTAGTCCTTGACCTCGTCAATCGTGCCGCGCCAAGCGCCGCGCACGGGGTAGACCTCCGAAGCCCGCAAAGCCGAGCGCAAGCTCTCGCATCCGTCCCCGACGCCGATGAATCGGGCGAGTTCCTGGCCCGCCCGCTCCCAGGTGCGCCGCGCCCGCAGCGGGTCGCGAAGCGCCACGCGAGCCTCGAGGACGTAACCGCGCCGCACGAACCCCACGTCGCGGATGTCTTCGGGCACTTCGATCATCCGGTTGGCATACAAAAAGCCGGCGAGCCAATCCTCGAGATCTTCCGGCGTGATCTGAAACGACCCCGCAGCGACCCCCTCCACGATGAGCTCCAGCGTGTACTCCTCGGGCATGCCCTTCATCGCCCTTCACCTCCTTCGGGCGTATACCTCCATAGGTATCTCGGAAACCGCTCGATATGCAAGCGCTTACACGGATTCAGCCTCACTTTACCTTTTTCACCCTTGATTCGACAATAGGTATGAAAAAAATGAGAAACGAAGTCGGGATTGCGGAATCAAGAAGAAAAGTACATTCTGTGGGAGAACAGGACAAAAAAGTTCCCGCCTGAGAAAGGTTCTCGTGAACGACCTTTCACAGAGCCCCGCCCCCCTGTTCCGGGGACAAAAGCTCCCACCGCTTCCGCCGCAACGGCGGACGATTTCGCTCCTTACAGGCCCCTTCCCACGACATCTTCGTCCCTTGCCGGGGCCGTTCCCGAGAAACCCGCGAAACGAAAACGCGGCAGACGCTCTCGCACCTGCCGCGAATGAAAAAATGAAAAACAAATGGAAAACAAGATGTCCGGTTTACCCGTTACTTCCGCCAAGCCTCAACCGCCGCTCACCGGGGGGATCACGGCCACAAGGGCTCCCGGGGCAACCGGGTCTTCATCCGAGGCGTACGCTTCGTCCACGGCAAACGCGGAAATCTCCCACAGGTCTTGGGCTTCGGGGTAACGTTCCGCGAGAGCGGCCCGGAGATCTCCTACGGTGATTCCTTCCCGGAAGGGAAACTCAAGTTCACGCCGGCCGATGCGCTCGGAGACGGCGGAAAAGAGGCGAATGCGGATCCAAGGAGCGGACACGGGTCCTCAACCTCCTCTTGCGAACCGAAGGTGGAGTTAGGGACGAAGCGGAGGATCGGAGACGACTTCGGCGGCCGAGGGGAAGGGAGGGTTGCCCTCGTACACCCCACCTGCCTCTCCTTGCCCACCACTTCCTTCGAAACGGGGGGGAGTTTCCGTCGCCTCCGGCGCCGCAGAACTTCCCCCACCCGCCGAGGGAGGGGGCGACTTTCCCCGATACAGGTGGAGCTTTTCGGCGAGCCAGGCGACGAAGACGCTCAGCTCGAAGAGGAAGAAAAACGGCAGAAGGGCGAAGAAGCTCGACAAGAGATCCCCGCGGAAGCCGAAGACCACGAGAAGTGCGCCGGCGAAGTACACGTAAGGACGAAGGCGCACGAGGGAGGCGTGGTCGAAGACGCCGATCTGCCCGAAGAAGAGTACGATCACGGGAACCTCGAAGATGAGGGACACCGGTAGGGCGAGGCGGAAGAAGAAGCTGATGTACGCATTGGCGCTGAGGAGGAGGGGCAAGTCGAGTTGGTTGTTGAACCAGGTGAGGACGTCGAAGAGGACGGGAAAGAGAACCGCGTAGGTGAACAGGATGCCCACGAGGAACGCGAGGACCGTAAGGGGGATGTAGCGGATGGCGATCTTCGCCTCTTCCTCCGTGAGCCCCGGGCGAACGAAGAGGTAGATCTCCCACAGGGCGTACGGAATGGTCACGAACAGGGCAAAGTAAATCCCCACCTTGAGGTAGAGGGTGATCGCGTCCGAAGGTGCGAAGGCGTACCACGGAATCCCCACGGGGTTTAAAAGCGGGAGGATCTTGCTGGAAAGAAAAATCCCGAGGACGCCGGAAAAGAGGAAAAAGAAGAGGATGCGGATGAGCCGCTGCCGCAGTTCCCCCAGGTGTTCCGTGATGGTCATCCGCTTTTCCGGTCCGTAGGGATCCTCGCGTTTGCGCACCACGGCGCCTCACCTGCCTTTCGGGGACACGCCCGGCGTGTGCCCCAAAATCCAAGCCTCCCCGTCCTCCCGGTGTTCCTTTTTCCAGATCGGCGTGATCTCCTTCACGCGATCGATCACGTAGCGGTTGGCCGCGTACGCTTCGGCGCGGTGAGGAGAAGCCGTAGCAATCGCGACAGAGGCTTCGGAAATCGCGATCGGGCCGAGGCGGTGGACGACGGCCATCCGCACCTCCGGCCAGCGCGCGCGCACCTCGCCGCCGATTTCCTCAAGGGTCTTCAGCGCCATGGACTCGTACGCCTCGTAGGAAAGGGAAAGCGTGCGCCGCCCTTCCGTCCATTCACGGCCGACTCCCAAAAAGAGGACCACCGCCCCCATCTCCGGACGGGTTACGAACTCCAAAAGAGGGCCGGGGTCGATCGGTTCCCGGACGAGCCCGAAGCGCCCCCATTCCACCTCTCGCCAGAGGGGGAGTTCCAAATCCCCCACCGTTCCCCGTTGGTCCATCGTTGCGGATCTCTCCTTTCCGGATTGTGCGCCTTTCCGCCCTTGTGGGATCGGGCATCCGCGCGAAAAACTCCCCTGCCTCGTGGCCGTCCTGGATGCGCGGGCTCCTGCGCTCTACGTGACCCCCAGGCCACGGGGCGTTCCGGGTGTGAGCGGCCTGCGGGAGCCCGGGGTAACCTCCGGCGGCGAAAGGCCGGACGGCAGACGTTCAGTGCGGGGAAACATCGAGGAGGACGGTTTCCACCTCTGTCCCCTTGGGCAGATCTTCCCCTGCGGGCAGGTAGAGGAGGGCGTTGGCACGGACGAGGGTGGAAAGGTAAGAAGAGGAACCGGGTCCGAGCGTCCGCGCCAAGACGCGACCGCTTTCCCAGCGGTAGCAACCGCGGGCGTAGACGGGGAGCCGCCTGCGTCCCGGAATCGCCTCCTCGAGTACGGCGGCCACCCGGGGGGGTCGAGCGCGTTCCGGGGAAAGGCCCATGAAGGCGAGGACGTAGGGACGCACGAAGATGTGGAAGCCGACAAAGGCGGCCCCGGGGTTGCCCGAAAGGCCGAAGAGCATGCGCCCGTCGACGTGTGCGACCGTCGTGAGTTGTCCGGGACGAAAGGCGAGGCAGTCAAAGAGGATTTCCCCGCCCACGCGCCGGAACGTCTCGGGAATCAAGTCGTAGTCGCCGACGGCAACGCCCCCCGTCGTGATGAGCACGTCGACTTCCTCGAGCGCCGAGCGGACGCGGGCGTAGAGGAGCTCTCGTTCGTCGGGGACGACGCCGTAGGCGTGGGCACCCATCCCCAGCATGGCGAGCTGAGCCCCGAGCATGAAGGAGTTGGACTCGCGGATCTTACCCGGCACGAGCGGTTCGTCGGGGGCGAGGAGTTCGTCGCCCGTGACGAGGATTCCTACGCGGGGTCGACGCCCTACGCGGACACGCGTTCGGCCAAACGTCGCAAGCACGGAAATCGCCCCCGGCGTGAGGAAATCGCCGGGGCGGAGGAGAACTTCACCCTGGCGGATGTCCTCTCCCGCCTCAAACACGTCGCGCCCCGGGGGGACCGGACGTCGGACGACGAGCGCCTCGCCCTCGACTTCCCCGTCCTCGAGGCGTACGAGGGTATCGGCTCCTTCCGGAAAGGCCGCGCCGGTCATGAGGCGCACGGCCTCCGCCGCGCCAAGCGGTGCGTCGTACGTCCGTCCCGCGGGGAGTTCCGCGACGATGCGCAGGCGAACGGGCCGTTCCGGGGAAGCCCTCTCGACGTCACGGCTCCGGACGGCAAACCCGTCGGCACCCGCACGACGAAACGGAGGAAGGGAGAAGTCCGCCACGAGGGTGTCGAGGAACACGCGTCCCGCTGCCTCCGCCAGCGGAACTTCCACCGGCTTCGGCGGCGGCACGTGGGCCAAGATCCTCGCGATGGCCTCCTCGTAGGGAATCGGCGTACGTTCGGTTACGGGCATACAACACACCTCTCTCTTTTCCCGGGCGGAACGGGCGGCCGGCGCTCTCCTCCCGAAGGATTCCCATCCCGCGCGTCGCTTTCTCCGCCTCGTAAACTTACTTCCTGCGGGCGAAAATCGCGGGGCGGTAGGGCGGCGGGATTTCGCACTCTCCTCCGCTCTAGACGCACGATCGCGGGAGCGGCTCGGTCCTTACGTAGTCGCCGGACTTCCCGCCTCGCTTTTCGAGGAGGTACGCCGGACCGAGGACGAGCGTCCGATCGATCGCCTTGACCATATCATACACCGTAAGCGCCGCAACCTGCACGGCCGTAAGCGCTTCCATTTCCACGCCCGTCTTCGCCGTCGTCTTCACTTCGGCGCGAATCTCGAGGACGCGCTCCTCGGGGAAGAAGGCGAAGTCGATGTCCACGGAGGTGATGGGTAGGGGGTGGCACATGGGGATGAGTTCCCACGTGCGCTTCGCGGCCAGGACCCCCGCAACCTGGGCGACGGCGAGGACGTCTCCTTTGGCGATTCCCCCTTCTTGGATCCTGCGAAGGGTTTCCGCCTGCATCTGTACGCGGGCCACGGCTACGGCAACGCGTTCGGTCTCCGGTTTTGCGGTGACGTCCACCATGCGCGCCCGCCCGTGCTCTCCGATGTGGCTCAGTTCGCGCTCCATGTCCGGCTCCCGTCCCGCCGCAGGCGGGGGCGGGATTCACCTCCCCTTGCGGTTGTCTGCTGCGCGGAGGTTTCCCTCCAGGTAGCGCGCGATGTCCTCCGCGAGGCAGTCGACATGTGCGAGAAGGCGTCGGATTTCCTCGGGAGTGGCGGCGTCGATGTGGATCCCCGCCGTCACGACTGCGGCGCCGCGCACGCGAGTGCCTATGGCCTGGAGAAGGCGCTTCACCACCACGTCTTCCCGGTGGCCCTCCCGCAGGAACGATCTCACCGAAGAGCCAGGTCCTTCCGGTACGGCGATCTCCACGGCTCCTACGTGAGGTCGGGTCCCGCCGCCCACCACGACTACGAGGTCCTCACCCACGTGGACGAGAAGTGCCTCCACGCGGTACGGACCGTCGCCGCAAGAAAAACGAAGCGGCATACCCAAGCCTTCGGCGTTCATGCGCCACCCTCCCCCGCCGCGGGTCCGCGCCCGCAGATCTCTTCCCAGATCGCGCGTAGGTCGCCCGGCACCGGCGACACGACCGCGCGTTCCCCCCTCCCGCGGAGGTCGGGAAAGCGGAGGACTTCCGCGTGCAGGGCGATGCGCCGGAGGACCGGCGGTTCGGCCTTCGAAGCTTCGTCCCCGAATTTGTCCGGAGCGGTGCGGTTTTCCCCGACTTCCTCTCTCCCTCCGTATCTCCCTCCGTACAAACCGTCTCCGACCACGGGGTACCCCAAGGACGAGAAGTGAACGCGGATTTGGTGCGTTCGTCCGCTTCCCAAAATCGCCCGCACCCACGTGGCCCGGCCGCAACGCCTCACGACCTCGAAGTGCGTCTGCGCCGCCCGCCCTTGGGGGTGCACCTCGCGCAAGAGGAGAGATCCCGTACGACGGCGGATCCCTCCTTCGATCGTCCCCGCGTCGGCGGGAAGGTCCCCGGTCAACAGGGCGGCGTAGCCCCGGCGTACTCGACCTGCGGCAAGGGCGCGCGAAAGGGCGTGCTTTGCCCTAGGGTGCAGCGCTACGAGGACGAGGCCGGACGTGGGGCGATCGAGGCGGTGCACGAGGTGCGGGTACCACGAGGGGCCGCGGGTCGACAGCAGGTACGCGTACACGCGGCCAAGGAGGCTGTCCCCTCGTTCCCAAGGGAGGGGGTGTACGAGGAGCCCCGGGGGCTTATCGACCACGAGGATGTCCTCGTCTTCGTAAGCCACGGCCAGTGGACCCGAAACCGGCTCCACGTGCCTCTCCGGCGGCGGCGGAAAGGCGACGTCGACGCGTTGCCCCGCGGACAAGAGAAAGGGTCGCCCACCCGGCGTCCAGGGCAAACCGTCTACGCGTACGCTTCCCGCCTCCGCAAGCTGCCGAACGAGGCGCCTGGAGAACCCCCTTCCCCGGAGGAAAGCGCGGACGTCCTTCCCCGCTTCCCACGTGACCACTCGGAACGAAACGCCGGGGACGTCCGCCCATCCCCCGCGGTTCACAGGCGTTCCTTCTTCTGCACCCAATTTTGCGGGGGCTCCAGGAGGTGCACCTGTGCCGTCAGCTTCACCTTGCCGCGGTAGACGGTGAGCGTCACGGTGTCTCCGATGCGCTTCGTGTACAGGACTTGGCGAAACCGCAACTTGTCCGTCACGGGCGTGTCGTCGACGGCCACGATCACGTCGAAAGGTTTGAGTCCGGCTTCCTCCGCCGGCTTTTGCGGCGGTTCCTTGATGTACACGCCCTGGTACACGGTCGCCGGTAGGTGGAGGTTTCGGAAGTTGTCCTCGGAGAGATTCATGAGGTTGTCGACGACGAGGCCGATGTACGGTCGCCGTACGTAGCCGTGCGCGATGATGTCCTCGACGACGGGCCGGGCGACGTTGCTCGGGATGGCAAAGGCGATGCCTTCTACCCCCTGCTCGATGACCTTGGAGGCGTTAATCCCCACGAGCTCCCCGCTCAGGTTGATGAGCGCACCTCCGGAGTACCCCCGGTTCATCGGAGCGTCCACCTGGATCACCTTGAGTTCCCAGTCCGGACCCCGATCCTCCGGGCCCAGGTACACCGGCAGCGGCTGCGCGGGATTGGAGACGATCCCGTGCGTCACCGTGTCCAGGTAACGACCGAGGGCGGACCCGCGGGCCATGACCCACTCGCCCTTGCGCAACGCGTCGGAATCGCCCCAAACGGCGACGTTTTGTGCGTAGCGAATCGGAACGCGAAGCACCGCGAGGTCGGTGAGCGGATCGTAGCCGACGACGTCGGCTACCACCTTTTGCCCCTCATCTCCGCTTACGCGAATCTCGAGCGAAGTCGCTCCTTCGACGACGTGGGCGTTCGTGGCGATGTAGGCCATCCCGCTTTCGCGGACGACGAACACCCCGGAAGCGTAGTACTCCTCGTCTCGACCTCCCTCCCCCTTTCGCTTTCCGACGATGCTCACCACGGTGCCGTCGGTGACGGCCGCCGCGCGGTCAAACGAAGGGAAGGCCCCGGGCGTCCCGCTCGGATCTCCGGGGGAAAAAGAGTGGGTATGGTTTGCCTTGAGCCACGCTACGCCGTAGCCCGCGGCTGCGGAAAACGACACGAGAAGAAAGAGGATGATTCCCGTACGCGCGAGTTCCGAAGTCGACTTGCGACTCCCATTCACCGGCTTCCACGACACCGCGACCCACCTCTTTCCCCTTCAAGCCCCCGGACTTCCCTTGCGCAACACCAAAGCCCGTGTGCCGAAGCCGGTGTACTCCTTCGTGCCGTCCCAACCGGTTCCTCCGGCGGGGTTTTCCTCCCGCGGCTTTCGCCACGGCGGGGGCGGTGCGCCTTTCGGCTTCACCCGCACCCGATCGTCGCGAACGGATCCCACGTCACGCCGCTTTCCCGCACCTCGACCTCCCACCCTCGCTCCGCAAAAGCCCGCCGGAGGTACGCGGCTACCTCGGGAACGAAAATCGCCTCCACGTCGTGGCCCACGTCGAGGAGGGCAATCCCCGCATCCAAAGCTTCGCGCGCGCGGTGATACCCCACGTCGCCCGTGACGAGGACGTCGGCCCCCGCTTCGCGCGCCGCAGCCGCCCAGGAACTCCCCGCTCCGCCCACCACGGCGACGCGGCGCACCGTCAGCTCGAGGGGACCTACGACACGGACGGAGGAACGCGCGAGACGCTGCCCGACTTCGCGGGCGAATTCGGCGAGAGTTACAGGGGCCCCGAGCTCTCCGATGCGGCCGAGCCCAACCTCGCGCCGGGGTTCCCGAAGCGGGTACACGTCGTAGGCGATCTCTTCGTACGGGTGGACTCGGCGCATGGCCGCGAGGACGCGGGAAAGGCGTTCCTCCGGTACGATCATCTCCAGGCGGCGCTCCTCGACCTCCTCGAGCCGCCCCACCTCCCCCACGAACGGATCGGCCCCGGGGAGGGGGCGGAAGGTGCCCGTTCCCCGACCCAGAAAGGCCGCGTGGTCGTAATTCCCGATGTGCCCCGCTCCGGCTTCCGCCATCGCCTTCAGAACGTCGCGGGCATGGGTCTCGGGGACGAAGACGACGACCTTCGCGTAGCCCACCTCGCTCCCCGCACCGAAGGGGCGCACGTTCGCGAGCCCGATACGTCGGGCGAGAACGTCGTTCATCCCACCCGGAGCGGCGTCGTAGTTCGTGTGCATCGCGTACACGGAACGGTCCTCGGCGAGCAGGCGGGCGAGGATGGCGACGTTGCCGCGATCTGTGCGAAGCTCGGTCAGCGGGCGGAAGATCGGCGGGTGGTGGACGACGAGAAGGTCGGCCCCTGCCGCATCGGCCTCTGCGAGCACCCGTCGGTCTACTTCCAGGGCGACGAGAAGCCGACGGACGGGCTTATCCGGACGCCCGACCTGCAACCCAACCGGATCGTCGCGGAGGGCGAAAGCCCGCGGGGCGAGGTCTTCGAGGATGTCCACAACGTCGCGAACGCGTAGCAAGGATTTCCCCCCTCTGCCTCTCTCTCCTTTTCACCGACGTCCCGGCGAAGAAAGGAGGTGCCCGGCCCGGCTCGGACATCCTCCTTTCTCCTACGCATCGGAAGCTTCTCAGGAAAAGTTTTCCGCACCGAGGGCACGCCGCAGGAGGTCGTAGGCGGCGCGGAAGCGCCGATACCGGCGTATGCCCTCCGGGGTTCGCGCACGCGCCATCGACTCGAGGCGGCCGGCCCTGCGGGAAAGCCGCATCGCCCACAAGGTGCACCACGCCTCCGGCCGGCGGGCGTAGAGATGAGGTCCGAGGGCAAACAGGAGATGGAGGGGATGGGGGACGAGGGCGTCGTAAGGCGCGCGCGCCGCCGCGCGATCGCCATACGCGGCGAGGGAAGCGACGAGAACTTCGTACCCACGACCTCCGTCCCAGACGACCTCTTCGTCGAGGAGGGGGACGGCGTGGCGGTAAAACCAACGCCGGAGCGGGGCGGCTTCGTCCGTAGGCACGACGAGGAGGCGTCGGTACGTCGCAAGCTTCTCCCCCGCCTCCTCGAGGATCGCGCGCACGGTCTCCGCACCGAGCCCGGCAATCACGACGACGTCGACCTCTCCGGGGGCCAGGGGAGAAAGGCCGCTTCCCTGACGCACTTCCAGCTCGTCCCCGTATCCCTCGCGCCGGAGCTCCACCTCCAAGTCCCGTACCACGTGGGGCAAAACCTCTACGCCGACGGCGCGGACGATGCGACCGCTTCGGAGGAGGGCGCGTGGGAGCAAAGCGTGATCCGTTCCTACGTCGGCGAGGCGTGAGCCCGGCTCGATCCATCGGACGAGGGCGGACAGACGCGGAGGTAGTCGGCCCATGTTTTCATTATAAACCAAACGGCGGCCGAGCCCTATCGGCCGAGCCGCCTGCGCGAGCGTCAACGGTTTTTTCGCTTCCCGGCGCACGGAACAACACCCCGCCAAACCGCCCTTCGCCCGAAATCCCGCGTCCCGGACGACCCCTCATTCCAGGAAGTCCCGAAGCTTCTTGCTCCGGCTCGGATGCCGCAGCTTTCGCAAGGCCTTGGCCTCGATCTGGCGAATCCGCTCCCGCGTCACGCCGAAGACCTTGCCTACCTCCTCGAGCGTGCGCATCTTTCCGTCGTCGAGGCCGAAGCGGAGGCGGAGAACGTTTTCTTCCCGTTCGGAGAGCTCGTCGAGGACCTTTTCGAGCTGCTCCTTGAGGAGCTCGTACGAGGCCGCGTCCACGGGCGACACGGCATCTTGGTCTTCGATGAAGTCCCCCAAGTGGGAGTCGTCTTCCTCCCCGATGGGGGTCTCCAAGGACACGGGTTCTTGGGCGATCTTTTGAATTTCGCGCACCCGTTCCGGGGTGATCCCCATCTCCCTCGCAATTTCCTCCGCCGTCGGCTCGCGCCCGAGCTCCTGGAGGAGCTGGCGCGAAACCCGAACCATTTTGTTGATCGTCTCCACCATGTGCACGGGGATTCGGATCGTCCGCGCCTGATCGGCGATCGCCCGCGTGATCGCCTGGCGAATCCACCACGTGGCGTAGGTGGAGAACTTGTACCCCTTGCGGTAGTCGAACTTCTCCACCGCCTTGAGGAGGCCGAGGTTCCCCTCCTGAATGAGATCGAGGAAGAGCATCCCCCGTCCCACGTAGCGCTTGGCGATGCTCACGACGAGGCGGAGGTTCGCCTCCGTGAGGCGGCGCTTCGCCTCCTCGTCCCCTTGCTCGATCCGCTTGGCGAGCTCGACCTCCTCCTCGGGCGTGAGGAGAGGAACGCGCCCGA
Source organism: Brockia lithotrophica (assembly GCA_003050565.1). NCBI lineage: Bacteria > Bacillati > Bacillota > Bacilli > Thermicanales > Thermicanaceae > Brockia > Brockia lithotrophica. The sequence goes on along the minus strand of PEBW01000007.1, from coordinate 25,185 downwards.
TTTCCTTGAGGTACATCCGCACGGGATCGTTGATCTTGAAACCCGGCGGCAGGGCGAGGTCGGGCTCTTCGAGCTCCCTCTGCAGCGTCTCGAGGTCGTCGGGATCGAAGTCGGTAAAGAGCTCGCGCTCGTCCGCCGTGTGGACGACCTCGATCCCGAGATCGGCGAGCCTCTCGTAGAACTCGTCGAGGGCTTCGCTCGAGATGTCGAAGGGGGCGAGTTTCTCCGTGATGGCCTGAATCGTGAGGTAGCCTTGCTCCTTTCCGAGCTCGATGAGTTCGGCCTTTGCCCGTTCGAGATCGCCTTGTACCTCAGAGACCGTCTCCCGAGCGGAATCGCCGGACGTTCCGAGCGTCTCGGACATCGTCATCCCTCCCTTCGCGGGAACTGCTGTCCCACGGCTACGCCCTTCCCGCTCGAGTGTTTGCGCCTGAGCGCGAGGATTTCTCTGGCCAAACGGGAGGCCTCGGCCGCGTTGCCTGCGGCGACCGCCTGCCGGTAAGCCGCCTCCAACGCGGGCAATCGCGTGCGCACGTCGAGCTCTTCCCGTACGCGCTCCACCCAGTCCCAAAAAACCTCTTCGCTCACCGGTTCCCGCACGTCTTCCCGCCGCATGAGTTCGAGCAGCCGCTCGCGCGCCCGCTCCTCCGAAAGGCGGCCCAAAAGTCGGGCCGCCCTCTCCACGGCAGTCGGCGCCGACGCGTTTTTTCCTTCCTCGGCATCGAGGGCGTGGAGTTCGGCCAAGAGGATTTCGTCCTCCGGAAGGAGAAGGCGCATACCGAGCGCTTCCAAAACCTCGGGGATGCGTGCGGGTTCCTCGAGGAGCGCTCGCATGAGGAGCGTCTCCGCCCGGAGGGGAGCCACATCCAGCAAAGGTTCAGTCGTTCCTATGCGCGAGCGCGTTTCCCTATGCTTGCCGGCAAGGCGAACCCGCGGCCCAACCGAAGCCGAAGGTCGCCTCTCTCGGGAAAGGGAAAGCGCGCGCCGCGCTTCGTTCAGCATGCCAAGGACTTCTTCCGCGGGGCGGCCGAGGCGCGCCGCGAGGTCGCGGGCGGTCTCCTCCGCCAAAAAGGAATCCCCCAGCTCGGCCAAAAGCGCAAGGGCCGCACGCAAGTAGGCCACCCGGTCCTGCGGGTCGCGAAGGTCGTGCCCGCGCTCCAAAAGACGAAGCTGGAACGCAACGTACCCTTCGGCCCGCTCGATCGCCTCCTCCCGGAAGCGCTCGATCCCGAAACGCCGGACAAAGGCGTCCGGATCGAGTCCGTCCGGAAGGAGGGCGATGCGCACGTCAAATCCCGCCCGGGCGAGGTTCCGTCCTACCGAGGCGGCGGCCTCCCTCCCCGAATCGTCGCCATCGTAAACGAGGACGACGCGAGGGGCGTAACGACGGAGCAGTCGGAGCATTTCCTCCGTGAACGCCGTACCTTGCGAGGCGACGACGTTCTCGAGCCCCGCCTGCGCCAAGGTGAGGGCGTCCATCGGACCCTCCACGAGCACCGCATAACCCTCTCGGCGGATCTTCCCGCGGGCGTGAAAGAGGTGGAAGAGGAAGTTTCCCTTGCGAAAGAGCTCCGTCTCCGGCGTATTCAGGTACTTCGGCGACCGCGACCGATCTCCGAGGAGGCGACCGCTGAAGGCGACGATCCGCCCCTCGAGATCCTGAAGGGGGAGTACGACGCGGCCGGACATGCGGTCGCGCAGCAGGGAACCTTCCCGAAATCCTTCTCCTCCCCCATCGGGCCCATCCCCGCCTTCTCCCCCCGTCACGAGACCGGCCGCACGCATCTCGTCGTCCCGGTATCCCCGCCGGCGGAGGAAATCTACGAGGGGAGGAATCCCTTCCCCAGGACAACCTTCCGCGGGAGGGGCATATCCCAAACGGTACCGCCGCCAAGTTTCCGGAGAAAGGCCGCGCCCCTGGAGATATTCCCTTGCAGTCTTTCCACAACGAGTGTTCACTAAAACGCGGTGGTAATACTCTCCCGCGAGGTCGAGGAGGGCGAGGAGGCGCGCGCGCCTCTCGGCTTCCGGGTCGCTACGTACCCCTTCGTCCTCCGGCCAGGGAATTCCTGCCCGCGCCGCGAGCTTGCGCAGGGCCTCCACGTACGCGAGACCCTCCAGTTCCATGAGGAACTTCACCACGTCTCCGCCGCGGTGGCAGCCAAAACAGTAGAAGAACTGCTTGTCCGGGGAGACGGAAAAGGACGGCGTCCTTTCCTCGTGGAACGGGCAGAGCCCCATGAGGTTCTTCCCCTGGCGCTTGAGCTGCACGTATTCCCCGACCACTTCTTCGATGGGATTGGCGGCGCGCACCCGTTCGATGAACTCCGGAGACAGGGGCATGGTCACCCCTCCCTCTCTCCCGCCTCGCATTTTTCTTCGACGCAAAGGCGGGAATTCCTTCTTTCTTCCTACCTAATTTGAATAGGATTTTTGCCCGAAGATCCGCCGAGGAGATCGGCTTCGACGGAATGCGCCACATACGGAGCGACCGGCAACTCCTCCTCCGCCGCGCAGGGACCGTGCGGAAAGGCAAACGCTTGGGAACTTCCGTCCTTCGGCGGCGAAGGCCCTACGGGAAGCGTAGTCGGCCGTCCGCTCCGGAAGCGCGAGGACACACGAAAAAGCGCCCGCCCTACGGGACGGACGCCTTACGCGCCGCACCGGCGGCGCCGCGGTTTCCTCGGACGTACCGCTCACATCGTCCACCGTAGTTGCCGGCCGCCGATCACGTGGAGGTGGAGGTGAAACACGGTCTGTTGCCCATGGGGACCTTCGTTGATCACGACCCGATATCCGGAATCCTTGACCCCCGTGAGCTCGGCGACCTTCTGCACGGCACGGAGGAGCTTCGCCCAGAGCTCCCGCTCCGCCTCGGGATCGAAGTCGCTCAGCTTCTCGACGTGCTTTTTGGGGATGACGAGAACGTGCACAGGGGCGATGGGGTTGATGTCGCGAAAGGCGAGAACGTCCTCGTCTTCGTAGACCACCGTGGACGGGGCTTCCTTGCGGGCGATCTTGCAGAAGATGCAGTCTTGGCTCACGGCTCTTTCCCTCCCTCTCCGGTCCCAGACCGCCGTAAGGCCGAACGCAGGGCGCATTCCGCAGGACGGGCGCTCACCGGGCAACGCGGGGAAGCTCCGTTTCCCGCACACTTGTGGGTAAGTATACCAAGAACTCGCGGACAAGGGCAACACTGCGGTCCGGATGCCGGAGGCCCAAAGGAACCGGAAGACCTCTCGACCTCGGGTTTCCCGGGATCACGGACCCCGAGTCCACACTTCGAAGATGGCGCATTTATGGAAAAGCGCGCGATCGCCCGGAAAGGCATTCACGCCAATACTTCGACCCTGCGCCGTGCGGCGCAGGGTCGAGAGCTCCGCCCTTCAGGGAACCTCTCCGGGCAAAAGAACCAAGGGGTGCGCGCTTGCCCGAAGTGCGAGACGCGGCTAGGCGGTTCCGGCTGCTTGGCGGCCTTCCTCGCGCCGCTCCCGCGGTTCCTCGGCGAGGAAGGAAAAGGCGTAAAGGGCCGCCAGGCCGACGAGGACGTACACGGCCCGCGCCCACCACGACGTCATCCCGCCCAGGAGGCCGCCCACGAGATCCCACTGAAAGAGCCCGTACAGAAGCCAGTTCAACCCTCCGATGATGAGGAGGATGAGCACCGCCGTGCGCACGCGTGATCACCTCCTTCGCCACGGCGCCCCACCGGGGTGCCTTTCTCTAGCGTGCGCACGTGGGCGGTCGGCATGTATGGCGAAGGAAGGAAAACACCGGGCTCCCGCTGCCTACGGGGAAATCTCGTGAACTTCCGGGGTGTCCTGGGAAAAGCGCTCCGGCGCCGCGGGGGGCGACGTTTCCCCTCTATGCTTCCCTTCGTCCTGGGCGGCGCGGGCGAGGAGCGTGGACAGGCGGCTCAAGTCGATGTTGCCGCCGCTTAAGACGAGCCCCACCGCCTTCCCCCGCACGTCCAGGGCGTCGGCGGCGGCTAGGAGAGCGGCAAGGGTGACCGCCCCCGCTCCTTCGAGGAGGAGCTTCTCGCGCTCGAGGGCGAAGGATATCGCCCGGACGATGTCTGCTTCGCGGACGACGACGAAATCGTCTACCAATGCGCGAATCAGGGGAAAGGTGATCTCCCCGGGCGCGCGCACGGCGATCCCGTCCGCGATCGTGTGCACGTCCGAGAGCACGATGCGGCGGCCGGCGCGAAAGGAAAGGGCTAGGGCGGGAGCCCCTTGCGCCTGCACGCCGACGACGCGCACGTCCGGGCGCAAAAACTTGAGGGCGACGGCAATGCCGGAAATGAGCCCGCCTCCGCCGACGGGGACGAGGACAAGATCGAGTTCCTTCACGTCCTCCCACATTTCCACGGCAACCGTCCCCTGTCCGGCGATCACCGCCGGGTCGTCGAAGGCGTGGACAAACGTGTACCCTTCGCGTTCTGCGAGGCGAAGGGCGTGCTCGTAGGCGTCGTCGTACCCCTTCCCGTGGAGGACGACGCGCGCTCCGTAGGACTCCGTAGCTTGGATCTTGGCGAGGGGCGCCGTCTCAGGCATCACGATGATGCACGGAACGCCAAAGGTACGGGCGCTCCAGGCTACTCCCTGGGCGTGGTTCCCTGCGGAGGCGGCGATCACCCCGCGGGCGCGCTGGGGCTCGAGCAGCGTCGCGAGCTTGTTGTACGCGCCGCGGATCTTGTACGATCCCGTCCGCTGGAGGTTCTCCAGCTTCAGGTAGACCGACGCGCCGAAGCGCTCCGAGAGCGTGCGCGAGCTCTTGAAGGGCGTTCGGTGGACGACGCCCGCGAGCCGCGCGCGGGCGGCAAAGACGTCCTGCGGCGTTACCGCGTAATCCCCATCTCCGCCATCACCGTCCTCGAGTCTTTCCCCTTCATTGTACACCGGAATCGTCCCTCACGATACGGGCGGCGTCGGATAGGCAAAATTCCGGTAGACGTCCCGTTCGCGCTCGAAGCGTTCGATGGCGGCGAGATGGCGTTCCGTGAGGGCGATGTCGTCGAGTCCGCTCGTGAGGCGGTCCTTTTCCACGGGGGAAATCGCAAACGAAAACGACCGGGGTTCCCTCGGCACCTCGTCCCCTACGCGCACGACGCGAACTTCCTGCGCCACCAAGTCCACGGTGAGGGTAAGGCGGCCGCGGCGCGCAAGGCGGAAGAGCTCCTCCACCTCCCGGGGGGAAAGCCGCACGGGAAGAAGACCGTTCTTCACGGCATTCGTGTAGAAGATGTCGGCAAAGGAAGGGGCGATCACCGCGCGGAAGCCGTAGTCGCGAATTGCCCACACGGCGTGCTCGCGCGAGGACCCGCTTCCGAAGTTCTCCCGCGCGAGGAGAATCGACGCCTTGGCGTACGCCGGATCGTTGAGGAGGCAGGAAGGGTCGGGCGTGCCGTCGGGGCGGTACCGCCAGTTGTAGAACAGAAAGGCGCCGTACCCCGTCCGCTCGATGCGCTTCAAAAACTGCTTGGGCACGATCTGGTCCGTGTCCACGTGGGCGCGGTCGACGGGGAGTACGTCTCCCGTGTGCCGGAGAAAGGGTTCCACGATCTCTCCTCCTCTGAGCAGAGGCCTTCCTTCTGCCGAAGGCGCGGGAGGCCCGGGCGGCAGAAGGCGGTACGGACGAACGGGCGAGGCCCAGGGATTTCAAGCGCCTTCCCGTTCGGCGGGCCCGAGGGCCTCGAGGAGCTCTTCTTCGGTGGGAATCCGTCCGAGGACCGCGGCGAGGGCGGCGACGGGAGGGCTCGCCAGGTGCGTTCGGGCGTCGCGTCCTTGGCGACCTTCGAAGTTCCGGTTGGACGTGGAAACGGCGCGCTTCTTGGGCGGCACGATGTCGGGGTTCATCCCGAGGCACATGCTGCAACCCGGGTAACGCCATTCGAACCCGGCCTCGCGGAAGATGCGGTCGATCCCCTCCGCCTCCGCGCGAAGCTTGACGCCCATGGATCCCGGAACGACGAGCGCCCGCACGCCCGGGTGCACCTTGCGGCCGCGCACAACCCGTGCGGCCAAGCGCAGGTCTTCCAGGCGTCCGTTCGTGCACGAACCGATGAACACGACGTCGACCCCCACCTCGGAAAGGGGCGTCCCCGGTCCGAGACCCATGTACTCGAGGGCGCGGAGTTCCTGCGGGCGACGGGCGGGATCCGAAGACGGCTCGGGAACCGCCGCCCCCAGGGGAACCCCGAGTCCCGGGTGCGTCCCCCACGTCACGAACGGGCGCACGTCGGAAACGTCGAACTCGAGGACGCGATCGTACGTCGCGCCGGGGTCGGAGGCGAAGGACAGCCAGATGCGGACGAGCTCTTCGAACGCCGCCCCCGTGGGGACGTAGGGACGTCCCCGCAGGTATTCCACGGTCGTCGCGTCGGGGGAGACGAGGCCGGCCCGCGCGCCCGCCTCGATGCTCATGTTGCAGAGGGTCATCCGCTCCTCCATGCTCATCTCCCGAACGACCTCGCCCGTGTACTCGATGGCGTACCCCTGCCCGACGTCGGGACCGAAACGGGCGATGAACGCGAGGACGATGTCCTTCGCCGTCACCCCGGGACGGCGCTTCCCCACGAGACGTACCTCCATCGCCTTGGGCCGCTTCTGCCAGAGCGTCTGGGTGGCGAGTACGTGCTCCACCTCGCTCGTCCCGATGCCGAAGGCGAGGGCGCCGAAGGCGCCGTGGGTGGACGTGTGGCTGTCGCCGCACACGACGGTCATCCCCGGCCAAGTGAGACCGAGCTCGGGGCCTATGACGTGCACGATCCCCCGCCGCGGATCGTCGAGGTCGAAGAGCGTTACGCCGAAGGTCCGGGCGTTTTCCCGCAGCGCCTCCACCTGACGTCTGGCGATCTCGTCCGTAAAGGTGTGCGGGTCGTCCGTCGGGACGTTGTGGTCGATCGTGGCAAACGTGCGGTCCGGCCGCCGCACGCGCCGCCCCGCGAGGCGGAGGCCTTCAAACGCTTGAGGCGACGTGACTTCGTGCACGAGGTGGAGGTCGACGTAGAGGAGGTCGACGCCGCCTTCCCCGTGGACGACCGTGTGCGCCTCCCAGATCTTGTCGACGATGTGCTTTGCAGCCACGCGTTCACCCCCGTTCTCGCATGACCCTGCGCACGACCTCTTCGCGCACGGCGGCCCCGAATTCCGCCGTCGAAAGAACCTCGGGGGCGGGACATTGGCCCAGAGCGTGCGCCCGCCGACAGGCCTCCGCGAGGTCCGGCGTGACCCGCCCGCGGGCGATGGTGGCGAAGACGGCCGCCTCTACGGCCGCCGCCGCGTCCTCCGCCGAAAGCGTGTGGCGGAGGAACATCGCCACGGTGAGGAGCATTCCCGCCGGGTTCGCGATCCCCTTCCCGGCGATGTCCGGCGCGGAACCGTGCACGGGTTCGTAGAGGTGGGATCCGCCTTCGCTCAGGCTCGCCGACGGGAGAAGGCCGAGGGAGCCGACGAGCGCCCCTCCGAGGTCGCTCAAGATGTCGCCGAAGAGGTTTTCCGTAACGACGACGCCGTAGGCCGTAGGCCTCCGGACGAGGTCCATGGCAAAGGCGTCGACGAGGACGTGGCGTACGGGCACTGCCGGGTAGTCCGCCCGCTTCGCCTCGACGATTTCCCGCCACAGGCGGCTCGAGGCGAGGACGTTTGCCTTGTCCACGGAAGCGAGGGGCTTCCCCTGCGTGCGGGCGATGCGAAAGGCGATGTCGACGACGCGGGCGATTTCCTCCTCCCGGTAGCGGAGCGTGTCTACCGCCACGCGGGCCCCTTCTTCGACGAAGATTCCCCGCGGCTCGCCGAAGTAGATTCCTCCCACGAGTTCGCGGACGATGAGGACGTCGAGGCCGCCTTCGCCGAGCACCTCGGGACGGAGGGGAGAAAGGAAGGAAAGTTCCGGAGGAAGCCTGAGCGGGCGGAGGTTGGCGAAGACGCGCATCTCCTTGCGGAGGCGAAGAAGCCCCTGTTCCGGGCGCCTTTCGGAGGGCACGTCTTCCCAGCGCGGTCCTCCGACGGCGCCGAGAAAGACGGCATCCGCCGAGAGGGCGGCGGCGAGGGTGTCGGCGGGAAGGGGATCTCCCGTCTCATCTACGGCAAATCCGCCGATCGCACCCTCGCGGACGCGCAGGTCCACGGGCAACGCGGGGGCGAGTTCCCGAAGGAGGAGCACGCCTTCCCGCACGACCTCGGGACCGATGCCGTCGCCGGGGAGAACGAGGAGATCGAGGCGGGGGCGGGTGGGCGCAGGGGATGCACCGGGGTCGGAAGAACCGTACGCGAACATGGGATCACCTTACCTGCGCAGGCCCCGATGCCGGGGGTTCTTCGGCGCGCGCGTTTGCCGCTTCCAAATCGCCGGCCCGCGAACCGGAAGGGGAGGTGAGGGCGGCGACTTCACCTCCGACCTCATCGAGGGCGTTCGCCCGATCGCCGAGGGTCTTCTCGCGAATGAGGATGCGGTTTAAGGCGTCTACGTAGGCCTTCGCGGAAGCGAGGACGACGTCGGAATCGACGCCGCGACCCGTGGAGACGAGGCCGTGCCAGCGGACCTTGACGAACACCTCGCCCAAAGCATCGGGCCCTTCGGAAGTCGACTGCAGGCGGTAGTCGAGGAGCTCGATCGGTCCGCCGACGAGGCGTTCGATGGCGTTGTACACGGCCTCTACGATCCCCTTTCCCGTCGCCGACTCCAGGCGGGGAGCCTCTCCGGGGACGTGGAGGGAGACGGTCGCCGTGGGGATCACGTGCGAACCGAAGGAACACTGGAGGGAGGCGATCTCGAGGCGCTCGCCGTCGTGCGCCATGTCGAAGGCGAGGGCGAGGATGTCGTCGTCGGTGATCGTCTTCTTCTTTCCCGTGAGCTCCTTGAAGGCGCGAAAGAGGTCTTCGAACTCCGCTTCCGTGACGGTAAGCCCGAGCTCCGCGAGCTTCTCGCGGAAGGCGTGCCGCCCCGAGTGCTTGCCGAGCACGAGGCGGTTGGAGCTCAGACCGACGAGCTCCGGCGACATGATCTCGTACGTCGCAGCGTGCTTGAGCACACCGTCCTGATGGATCCCGGACTCGTGGGCAAAGGCGTTGGCCCCGACCACCGCCTTGTTCGGCGGCACGGGAAACCCCGTGAGGCGGCTTACGAGCTTGGAGACGCGCACGGTCTCCCGCAAGTTGAGTCCCGTCTCCACACCGTAGAAGTCGCGACGGACGTAAAGGGCGACGCCCACTTCCTCAAGGGCGGCGTTTCCCGCGCGCTCCCCGATGCCGTTGATCGTCCCCTCCACCTGCGTGGCCCCCGCGCGCACGGCTGCGAGGGAATTCGCAACGGCAAGGCCGAGGTCGTCGTGGCAGTGGGTGGAAAACTTCACGCGCTCCGCCCCGGGCACACGCTCCATGATGTAGCGAAACATCGCCGCGTACTCCTCCGGCTGCACGTATCCGACCGTGTCCGGGAGGTTCACGACCGTTGCCCCGGCGGCGATCACCGCGGAGATGATCCGCACGAGGAAGTCCCAGTCGCTCCGCGTGGCGTCTTCCGCGGACCACTCCACGTCGGAGACGTAGCGCTTCGCGTGAAGGACGCTCGCCACCGCGCGCTCGACGACGGCGTCCGGACTCAGACGCAGCTTGTATTCCATGTGGATCGGCGAAGTGGCGATGAACACGTGGATCCGCGGCTCCTCCGCCTCCCGGAGGGCCTCGTACGCGGCGTCGATGTCGGCGGGAAGTGAGCGGGCGAGGGCGGCGACGCGCACGCCCCGAACCTCGCGGGCGATCGCCTGAACGGAGCGGAAGTCTTCCGGCGAAGAAGCGGGAAACCCCGCCTCGATCGTGTCCACGCCGTACGCGACGAGGGCGCGGGCGATTTCGAGCTTTTCCGGGAGGTGCAAGTTGACCCCCGCCGACTGCTCGCCGTCGCGGAGCGTCGTGTCGAAGATCTCCACCCGCCGCATCGCCTTACCTCCTCCGAATGAAGGGCATTTTTTCCCGAAGCGCCTGCCCGACGACCTCTACGGGGTGAGTGCGCTCGCGGGCGCGCATCGCGGAAAACATGGGACGACCCAAGGCGTTTTCCAAGATCCACTCCCGAGCGAAGCGTCCGCTCTGGATGTCCGCGAGGATTTCCCGCATCGCCTTGCGCGAAGCTTCGCCGATGACCTTGGGACCGCTCACGTAGTCCCCGAATTCCGCCGTGTCGGAGATGGACTCGCGCATGCCCGAAAGCCCCTTTTCGTAGATGAGGTCGACGATGAGCTTGAGCTCGTGGAGCACTTCGAAATAGGCGACCTCCGGCTGGTAGCCGGCCTCGACGAGCGTCTCAAACCCCGCCTGGACGAGATGGCTCACGCCGCCGCAGAGGACGGCCTGCTCGCCGAAGAGGTCCGTTTCCGTCTCCTCGCGGAACGTCGTCGTAAGCACGGCGGCGCGCCCCGCACCGAGGGCCTTGGCGTAGGCGAGGGCCGTTTCCATGGCGCGCCCGCTCGCATCTTGGTGGACGGCGACGAGGGCGGGAACACCGCCGCCTTCCGTGTACACTCGGCGCACGAGGTGCCCCGGTCCCTTAGGTGCGACGAGGATCACGTCCACGTCCGCCGGGGGACGAATTTGGCCGAAGTGGATGTTGAACCCGTGGGCAAAGGCGAGGACCTGTCCGGCCCGGAGGTTGGGCCGGACTTCCTGCTCGTACACCTTGGGCTGCGCCTCGTCGGGGAGGAGGAACATGACGAGGTCCGCCTCGCGCACGACGTCGGCCACGGGCCGAACGTCGAAGCCGTCCTCCACCGCCCGCTCCCAGGAATTCCCGGGCCTGAGGCCGACGAGCACGTCGAGCCCCGAGTCGCGAAGGTTTTGGGCGTGGGCGTGGCCCTGGGAACCGTAGCCGAGGATTGCCACGGTGCGACCTACGAGGGGTTCGAGGGACAGATCTTCGTCGAAGTACATGTGGGCCATCCGAATCGCTCCTTTCCTCGTGTGCACGACCGATCCTTCGAACGAACTCCGGGCTAAGGGGCTGCGGGTCCTTCCCGAGGGAGCCGCTCCTCCCGCCGCTTGAGGCGCGGAGGAGAAGGACGCCGCCCGCCCTCGTTACACCTCCACGCTTCGGGCTTCCCTGCGCGCCGTGCCGCCGTTCCCTGTCTGGCGCTCGCGCGGGAGCGCAGCGAGACCCGTACGAACGATTTCCAGTACCCCGAAGGGACGGAGGAGGTCGAGAAGGGCATCGATCTTCGCCGGGCTTCCCGTCACCTCGACGACGACCGTCTCGAAACCTACGTCGATGAGCTGGGCGCGAAACGGCTGGATGAGGCTGTGGAGGTCGCTCCGCATCTTAAGTGGCGCCTCCACGCGGACGAGACAGAGTTCTCGCGTCACCGCGTCGCGGTCTGTGAGGTCTTCGACCTCGAGGACGTCCACCTGCTTCGCGAGCTGCTTGCGCACCTGGTCCATGACCCGCTCGTCGGCAACCTCGAGGAGGATCGTCATCCGAGACACCCCGGGTTCTTCGCAGGCGCCCACGGTGATCGTCGCGATGTTGAACCCCCGACGGAGAAAGAGTCCCGTAATCCGGTGAAGTACGCCGGGATGGTCGTTTACCTTGAGGGCGAGGAGCTGCTTCACTCTGGCTTCACCCCTTGCATCTCGTGGACACCGTTGCCCGGGGGGACCATGGGAAGGACGTTGGCCATGGGATCGATCACGAACTCGATGAGGTACGGCGCACGCGTGCGGAAGGCCTCTTCGAGCACCGCGCGAGCTTCCTCTTCGGTCTCCACCCGCCGACCGACGATCCCGTAGGCATCCGCCAGGCGCATGAAGTCGGGTTGGATGTTGAAGAGCGTCGCCGAGTAGCGCTCCTCGTAAAAGAGCTCCTGCCACTGGCGCACCATACCCAGCGAGTTGTTGTTGAAGAGGAGGATCTTGACCGGAAGGTCGTACTCTCGGAGGAGGATGAGCTCCTCTACGGTCATCTGGAAGCCGCCGTCGCCGACGAAGGCGAGGACGAGGGCGTCGCGGTCGGCGATCTGGGCGCCGATTGCCGCGGGAAGGCCGAAGCCCATGGCCCCCAGTCCGCCCGAGGTGACGAAGCGCCCGGGGCGGCGGAAGCGGAAGAACTGGGCCACCCACATCTGGTGCTGCCCGACGTCCGTGACGACGATCACGTCGTCCGAAGCGAGGTCCGAAGCGATCTGCACGACGCGCTGCGGTTGGAGGTACGGCCGGTCCGTGCGGTACCAAAGCGGGTACTCCCGCCGAAGAGACTCGAGGTAGGCGAGCCACTCTTCCGAAGGGCTCGGATCCACGGCCCCGTCCAAGAGGATCGCCAGGGCGTCCCGCGCGTCCCCGTGAATCGGGTAGTCCTCGTCGAGGACCTTGCCGAGCTCCGCCTCGTCGATGTCCACGTGGGCGATCCGCGCCCGCGGTGCGAAGTGCTCGAGCGCCCCCGTGAGGCGGTCGTCGAAGCGCGACCCGATGTTGAGGAGGAAATCGCACTCGTGGAGGGCCATGTTCGCCCACACGGTTCCGTGCATCCCGCCCATTCCGAGAGAAAGGGGGTGATCCGACGGGAGCGTCCCGAGCCCGAGGAGCGTGTGCACGACGGGAACCCGCGCCCTTTCCGCGAAGGCGCGCAGGAGTTCCGAAGCCCCGGCGTGGACGACCCCCGCCCCCGCGACGATCACCGGCCGCTTGGCCCGGGCGAGGTCGCGTTTCACCTTTTCCACGAGCGCTCGATCGATCTTAGGCGTGGGGTTGTAGGCGCGGAGCCGCATCTCTACGGGTTTCCGGTAGGGAATTTCGTTCGACGTCATGTCCTTGGGAAGTTCGATGAGGACGGGGCCCTTGCGACCCGTACGCGCGAGGTAAAACGACTCCTTCACGACGCGCGGCAAGTCTTCTCCGCGCATGAGCTGGTAGTTGTGCTTCGTGATCCCCATGGTCATGCTGAAGATGGGGGATTCCTGAAAGGCGTCCGTTCCCATGACGCTCGTGGACACCTGACCGGCGAAGATCACCATGGGAACAGAGTCGAACCAGGCGTTGGCGATGCCCGTCATGAGGTTGGTCGAACCGGGACCGCTCGTGCCCGTGACCACGGGAACCTTGCCGCTGATCCGGGCGTAGCCGTCGGCGGCGTGGATGGCCCCTTGTTCGTGGCGGGCCAGCACGTGCGGAATCCCGGAGTTGTATAGGGCGTCGTAAAAGTTGATCGTCGCCCCTCCGGGGATCCCGAAGAGCATCTCCGCGCCCTCTTCCTTGAGGACCTCGACGAGAAGGTCGGCCCCGCGGTAGACGGGGGGCGGTTCAGGCCGGGGCTCGGCCCCCCGCTCAGAATCCTCTCCTGCAGGTGCCTCCGTCCCGACCGGCGCGGCCGCATCGGGAGAAAGCGCCTCGGCGCGAGCGCCTTCCGTGACTTCGAAAGACATCTCCTTCACCCTCCCCGAATTCCGGCCTCTGCCGGTGTATGTGCTTGCCCGAGAGAAGTCCCCGCCAGGGTTTCCGGACGGCTTGGGGATTCGCCTTCGGCGTTCTTCGAACCTTTCCGAAACGTCCTCACCACGTTTCCCGAAGTACGGCTCCCGTGTTGGCCGAAGTCACGAGTCGGGAGTAGCGCGCCAGGTACCCGCGGTCGATCTTGGGCGGGAGCGGGCGCACACGCGCCTTGCGCGCCTCAAACTCTTCCGGCGAAATCTCCCAGGAAATCCTGCGGGCGTCGAGGTCGATCTCGATCACGTCCCCGTTCTCGACGTAGGCGATGGGGCCTCCGGCCGCCGCTTCCGGCGAAATGTGGCCGACGGCGATTCCCCGCGTGGCTCCGGAAAACCGCCCGTCCGTGATGAGCGCCACCTGCGTGCCGAGCCCCCGGCCGACGATGAGCGACGTAGGCGTGAGCATCTCCGGCATCCCCGGGCCGCCCCGCGGACCTTCGTAGCGAATGACGACCACGTGTCCGGGCTGCACTTCGCCGGAGGAGATCCCGCGGATGGCGTCCTCCTCCGAGTTGTAGACGATCGCCCGACCGCGGAAACGGTGCACGGACGGATCCACGGCCCCCACCTTGATCACGCCGCCGTCCGGCGCGAGGTTGCCGAAGAGCACCGCCAAACCGCCGCGCGGGCTGTACGCCCGTTCTGCCGGGCGGATCACCTCGGGGTCGCGGATCTCCGCGTCGGCTACGAGATCCTTGAGGGGGCGGCCCGCAATCGTCGGCCGTTCCCCGCGGATCGCCCCGACGCGGATGAGCTCGCGCACGATCGCCCGTACCCCGCCGGCGCGGTCCAGGTCGTCCATCGTGTAGCGGGAGGCGGGGGCGAGCTTCGCAAGGTACGGCGTCCGGTCGGCGATGCGGTTGATCCGATCGAGGTCGTAACGGATTCCCGCTTCGTGGGCGATGGCGAGCGTGTGGAGCACGGTGTTCGTCGACCCACCCATGGCCATGTCCAGGGCGAAGACGTCGTCGATCGTCTCTTCCGTGACGATCTTGCGCGGCGTGAGACCCTCGCGGATCATGCGCATGAGGTGCTCCACCGCCTCGCGGATGAGCTTGCGGCGTCGGGGAGACGTGGCGACGATCGTCCCGTTGCCGAAAGGAGCGAGCCCCATGACCTCGAGGAGGGTGTTCATGGAGTTCGCCGTAAACATCCCCGAACAAGAACCGTACGTAGGGCAGGCATTTTCCTCGAGGATTTGGAGCTCGCGGGCGTCGATTTCGCCCGTCTGGTACCGCCCGACCCCTTCAAAGACGTCGACGAGGGAGAGCTTTTCCCCCGTGCACGGGTGAATCCCCGCCTCCATGGGGCCGCCCGTGACGAACACGGAGGGAACGTCGAGGCGCACGGCGGCCATGATCATCCCCGGCGTGATCTTGTCGCAGTTCGGGATGAAGAACACCCCGTCGAACCAGTGGGCGGTGACGACCGTCTCCACCGCGTCGGCGATGAGTTCCCGGCTCGGGAGCGAGTAGCGCATCCCGATGTGCCCCATGGCGATCCCGTCGTCGACGCCGATCGTGTTGAATTCGAAGGGAATCCCCCCCGCCCGGACGATCTCCTCCTTCACGATTTCCGCGAACTCTTTGAGGTGAACGTGCCCGGGCACGATCTCCACGAAGGAGTTCGCCACGCCGATGAACGGCTTGTCGAGATCCCTCGGCGTCACCTTTCCCGTGGCGTAGAGGAGGCCCCGGTGGGGCGCCCGCTCAACACCGAACTTGATTGTCTCGCTCCGAAGGCGCGGCCGCTCCGCGACCTCCGTCCCCGACCCCTGCGCTGCGGTTCCTCGTTCGGATGCTCGATCGGCACCGTGCAAGCCGCTCCCCCCCAGCTCGTATTCGTCTTCCGGGCCTCTCCTTCCCCACCCCTCACGCCCTCCGGGCGGAAGGCGCGACGGGTACCCCCTCTGCGCGCGTGAGCTCGCGGAAAGCCTCGAGGAGTTCGCCCGTGATCGGGCCCGGCTTCCCTGTACCGATCGTCCGCCCGTCTACCTCGACGACGGGGACGATTTCCGCCGCCGTCCCCGTGAGGAACACCTCGTCCGCGGTGTAGACGTCCGTGAGCGTGAGGACTTCCTCCCGCGCCGGGATCCCCCGCCCGTTCGCAAGTTCGAGCACCGCGGCCCGCGTAATCCCCTTCAAGATCCCTACCCACGGAGGAGGCGTGAGGAGGACGCCGTCCTTCACCAGGAAGATGTTTTCGCCCGAACCTTCCGTAACGTACCCTTCCGTGTTGAGGAGGAGCGCCTCGTCGTAGCCGGCGCGGCGCGCCTGCACCTTGGCGTACACGTTGTTCAGGTAGTTCAGCGACTTCACCTGCGGAGGAAGGATGTCTTGGCGCGGGCGACGAACGGCGACCGTAAAGAGCCGGATCCCCTTTTCGTACAGTTCCCTGGGGAAAAGGGCGAGAGGTTCCGCGACCACGACGACGCTCGCACGCGGGCAAGATCGCGGATCGAGGCCCAGGTCTCCCCGACCGCGCGTGACGACGATGCGGATGTACCCGGTCGCGAGCTCGTTGCGCCGGAGCGTCTCGAGGACGATCTCTTCGAAGTCCTCGAGGGGATAGGGCACCTCGAGGAGGATTGCGCGGGCGGACGCGTACAGGCGTTCCATGTGCTCGCGCAGGCGGAAGACCTTTCCCTCGTAGGCGCGAATGCCCTCGAATACGCCGTCCCCGTACAGAAGCCCGTGGTCGTAGACGGAAAGTTTGGCCTCTTCTTTTGACACGAAGTCCCCGTCGACGAAGACCCAGGCCATGGCTCACTCCACCGTCCCCTGTTTTCGCGATTTGTGGACGAGTCCGAAAACTGCGGGTACAACAAAAGCCCTGCAGCACACGTCCGCACAGGACCTGCCGCAAGGGCTTTTGTCCCTACGGTGTACGGCCCGACGCCGGCTGGGCATTCGCGCACCATTCCAGAGGAGCCGACCGCCGAAAGGTGGACCCTCGCCCCCTGCGAGATCGCGAGAGGTCCCGCGGATTAGGTTCGCATCCGCCCCGTCGACGGTCCGCATTTCCGTTCGCCGCGCTGCCCACCGCCGACACGACCCGCCGGGATCGCTCGGTCCAGACCTTTCCCCGATGCTTCGAAGGCGCACCGGCCCGCGTGTCCGGGGAAAGCGGAACCCTAGATCCCCTCCTGTGCACCTTCTACCCCCGTTCGACAACCGGCAGAAGGAGCGTTTCACGCGTTTTCAGCTGAGAGGCCCTAGGTTTTGCTGAGTATTCTAAAGCCCCCTTGCGAAAATTGCAAGGGGGCTGAAGCCGCGTTTTCGCGGCTTTGGAAACTCCGAGGAAAATGTGAATCCGCTTTCATGCCCGTATTTCCTGAAGCGGGAGGAGGTTGTTACAAAAGTATGGATGCATCCCTCCCGCCGTGCCGATGACCTCGCCAGGCGTTTCCGCCAAGGCCTCGCCAAGCCCGTATCCAAACTATGCCTCTCGCGCCTTCCGAAGGGCCTGGGCGAGGTCCCAGAGGATGTCGTCCACGTCCTCGAGGCCGACGGAAAGGCGGATCATTTCCGGAAGCACCCCGACGGAACGCAGCTCCTCTTCGGAAAGCTGTCCGTGGGTCGTGGACGCCGGGTGGATGAGGAGGCTCTTGGCGTCTCCCACGTTGGCGAGGTGCGAATGCAGCCGGACGTGGCGGAGGAACTCCTCGGCATGCCGCTTCCCACCCTGGAGTCCAAAGGTGACCACGGATGTCGCCCCCCGGGGAAAGTCACGCCGCAGGATCCCGTGCGAAGGATGGTCGGGAAACTCAGGAAAGTTCACCCAGGCCACGTCGGGGTGTTCGCGCAAAAAGGCGGCCACGGCGCGGGCGTTGGCCACGTGGCGTTCCATGCGGAGGGGAAGGGTTTCGATCCCCAGCCCGAGGAGAAAGGCGCTCACGGGACTCGCCGACGGACCGAAATCGCGCAGCGCGACCGCCCGCAGGCGGGCGGAGAAGGCGGCGGCGCCGAAGGCTCGGGCGAAGACGAGCCCGTGGTAGGAGGCGTCCGGCGTGTGGAATTCGGGGAACCGCTCCTCCGGCCAGGGAAAGCGCCCGCCGTCCACCACCGCACCGGCGATGATCGTCCCGTTGCCCGAAAGCCACTTCGTCGCCGAGTAGACCACGACGTCGGCGCCGAACTCCAGGGGACGGTAGAGGTAAGGCGTGGGAAAGGTGTTGTCCACGACGACGGGGACGCCCCGGGCGTGGGCGGCGGCGGCGATCTCCCGGAGATCCGGAAGGAGGAGCGATGGATTCCCTACGGACTCCAGGAGGACCGCCTTGGTCCGGGGGGTGATCCGCGCGGCGAACTCCTCGGGGTCGAGGCTTTCCGTAAAGCGCGTTTGGATTCCGTAGCGCGGAAGGAGGTTGGCCAAGAGATTGTACGTGCCCCCGTACAAAAACGGCGAGGCTACGATCTCGTCCCCTGCCCGGGCAAGGGTGAGAAGGGTGAGGGCGAGCGCGGACTGTCCGCTGGCGGTGAGCACCGCATCCACTCCCCCTTCGAGGAGGGCGAGGCGGCGCTCGACGGCGCGAACCGTCGGATTGGAGATCCGCGAGTAGATGTACCCCTCTTCTTCGAGGCTGAAGAGGCGGGCAGCGTGCTCGGGACTCCGAAAGACGAAGGAGCTCGAGAGGTAGACGGGAATCGCCCGCGCACCGGTAGCGGGGTCCGGCTCCGTGTCCCCGTGAATTGCGAGCGTGGCGAATCCGTACCGGCGCAGAGGTTCGGAAGAAGGAGCGCCTTCGGGATGCATCGAACTTCAACCTCTCTTCGCAGGATCGGATTGAGACGACGGGAACTAAGGAACCTCCGAGCCGCCCCTCAGCCGAAGACGGGCGAGGGCGCGGCTTTACCGGAAGCGCTCCGAGAGACGGCCACAAGCGGCGGTTCGTCTCGTCCCGAAGAGGGGACGGGAAAGAGCTCGGGAGCGTGGCGACGGAGGATCTCACCCACCTGCTCTCCCTCCACGAGAAAGGCGTCGTGCCCGTATTCGGAGGCGACCTCCGCGTAGACCGCGTCCTTTCCGAGCGCGCGCGCGTGTTCGACAAAGGTTCGGATTTCCTCAGGAGGGTAGAGAAGGTCACCGCGAAAGCCTACGGCGACGAGGCGGGCGCGGTACCCGCGGGCGGCTTCCCGCCATCCCCCGCGACCGCGGCCGATGTCGTGGGAGTCCACCGCCTTGAGGAGGTAGAGGTAGCTGTTCGCGTCGAAGCGCTCGACGAGCTTTTCTCCCTGGTAGAGGAGGTAGCTCTCCACCTGGAAGGCCACCTCCCGGTGGTCGTGGCCCCATCCGTGCTTGAGGGAACGGCCGAAGCGCCGCGCGAACTGCTCGGGCGTACGGTAGGTGAGGACGCCGATCATGCGCGCGAGGGACAACCCGACCGCCGGAGGGTCGTCTTCCGTGTACTCCCCCTCGCGCCAGGCGGGGTCGGAGGTGATCGCCAGGCGGCCTACGGCGTTAAAGGCGATGGCGAAGGCCGAAGTCGCCGGCGTGACGGCCAGAGGGACGAGGAGGTCCATGAAGTCCGGGTACATGAGTCCCCACTCGAGTACCTGCATCCCCCCCATGGATCCTCCGATGACCGCCACAAGGTGGTCCACCCCGAGCTCGATGAGACCCAAACGCTGCGCCCGCACCATGTCGCGGATCGTGACGAAAGGAAACTTAGCCCGGTACGGCCTTCCGCTGCGGGGGTCTACGCTCCGCGGGCCGGTAGAACCGTCCTGCCCGCCGAGCACGTTGAACGTGATCACGCGAAGGCGGCGGGGGTCGATGGCCTTCCCCACCCCGACGAGCGGGTGCCACCATCCCGGCGCCGCGGAAGTTCCCACCGTACGGTGGCTTCCCGTAAGGGCGTGGCAGACGAGGACGACGGGGGCTTCCGGCGGACCGACGTCTTCGTATACGAGCTCCACTTCCGGGAGGACTTCCCCCGACTCCAACGTGAGCGGCCCGATGTGCACGCGGCCCTCGACGCGGCGAACGCTTTCGCCCATCCCCCTCCTCCTTTCCCGCAGCGCAACGTGCGCCGGCAGAGAATTCCGTTTCCGGATCTTCGGATTCGGCGGCTCGATCCGCCCCCGACGACCCGCCCGTCCGCGGGCACGCGGACAAGACCGCCCTCGGTACGCGAACATCCGCCGTAGGCAAAAAACAACCCCCTTCCCTGCAGGAAGGGGGGAAACGGGGAACCCGAAACGGGCACCTCCGGAAGGGTTCGCCGAAGCAAACCCCTCTTATCTCCCAGGAGAACGCCTCTCCTGCAGGATTTAGCACCTCGCCCCGCCGCGCCGTACACGGGGCAGGTTGCCGGGCTTCATCGGGCCAGTCCCTCCGCCGCTCGCGATAAGAGGGTGAATCCGTTGTCAACGGCCGCCCCACGGGCTTTCGCCCCTCCGACGACGGGCGCGTTCGGCGTCGCCGGGACCGTCGGTCGAAACGCCCGCGCGGCCCCTAAGGTTCCGCGTTGATCGTAATTGTACGGAAGATCTTTCCCCGTGTCAAGGGAAAAATCGCGCCGCCTACGCGCTTTGCCCGACCTCGGTAGACGGAGTACGTGACGAACTTTTCTCCATGCCACGTACACCACGCTACCTCCACCTGACCTCCTCCCCGGTATGAATTTCGGGGGCTTTCGCCGACGAGTTTTGTAACCCAAAAAGAGCAGCTTTACCGGGATCTCGGTTTGCCGGAAGACGGCGTCTGCTTCTAAAAACCTGCCAAGTACTCCCACCCTCAACACCCTGGCAGGTCCGGGACGTCTGTCGTGCTCCTTCTATCCCGGATAGGGTGACAAAACGCGGCACTCTGGCTTCCGCTTACTCATTGAACGTCGCCGATCGCCGCGCTCCTGTCGCCAGGTGGGCTACCCGCCCGTAACGCTCTCGCTTATTGCTTATTGAGGGAGAGGATCGATCCGAAGCAGCCGTTCTGGACTCCAGACCTTTTCGGCCAAGAGGCGATAAAGCTCCTGGCGTTCGACAAGATCGGCTTTCTTGAATTCGGCATGGGGACGAAACGGGAGTCCGCTCTCCTTGACGAACCGGACGAACCCGGGATCATGTTCGTACGCCTCCTCGTGAAGGCTCTGAGCCAGAAGATTTTGCTTCAGGTAGTGTTTGCGCTTCTCTTCGTAGGGGAGGTCCCCGTAACTCGCGTTGAAGCTTTTGGGGAGAAGGAGGAGACCACCGAGGCGATTTCGGTATTCCGCGAAATCAGAGGGGTGGGAAAACTCATCGGCGTGCCGGTCGTACTGATTGGCCCAGATGTGCTCGATTTCGTATCCCTGCGCCCCCTGTCGCTGAATGTATTCGTGAAAACGGGAAGGACGCCCCGATTGCGTCTCGACATAATCCGTCATCCGCGCCAGCAGATAATGAACCTGTCGGCCGTTCATTCCATGCAGCCGAAACGCAGGATTGCTGGAAAACGTTTCCTTATCTGCATTCAGCCACTCCAGCAACCGATCGATGAGGGCGGGAAGATCCTGACCCCGGATCTCACGCATGATCTGAAACATGCTGTCCTGCATGGTCGAATAATCGATGGCACGCCAGTTCCAGATGCGGCGGGCCAGCAGGATGTCCAGATAAGTCGCAACAGCGTTCAGCTTGGCCCGGATCTCCTCTTCGGAATCGTCCCGCCGAAGCGGAGCAAGCAGGACCGGGTGCTGGAGCGTGAAATTGAGCTGAGCATTGTAATAGATCGCTTCGAGCCCTGGGATTTTGTTTTTTTCGGCTTCACCGCGAATATATGCGTACCAGCGGGAGTAGAAGGAAAAATCTTCCTTGACCAATCGCGCAAAGGCCGCGCCGTTGGTGAGGCCCATCCTTTCTTTCTTGTCGCGTACCCAACGGTGAAATTGTGAGCCGATCAGCTCAAAATCGCCGATCCTGGTCCCGTTTTTACGGTCGCGAATGCTTTCGGCGTACTGGCTGCGCAACCACGCCTTGATTCCGTCGCTTTCTTCTCCCTTGCCGATCTCCTGAAGCTTTCTTACCTGTTCGCGCCAGACGCGGCTTGCCTCGTTCCGCTCTCGTTCATCGGTGATATTCGCGAGAAGGTAGCCTTTGAGCATATCCGTAGGCGTAAGGCGTAGCCCGCGATCGTTCATCGTCTCAAAGATTCGATAAGCGTCCGCATCGCTGTAGACGGTGATCTCTACCAGGTATACGTTCTCGATGAGCCAGTCCGCAAAATACGGGAGCGCCTCCCCTCGAAGTTCCTCGGGAAAATATTCGTCCACGTCCTGATACCGTCGATAAATATTGACGACAGACTCAGGCTGCCCGGTTTCATCGAACGGTTTCCCGGTAAAAAGGGCGTCCATGCATGCGTAACGTTCCTCGATATCGAGATTGAAGGAGCGCCGGCCGAATCGCCGGGAAAAGATAAGGTCAGCGAGCTGCGCTTTCTGCTCCTCATCATTCAGATGCCGGTACAGGAAGATCAGAAGAAGCGTGAGCGTCGTGAGGCGTTGCTGACCGTCGACGATAAATTTTTTCCCGTCCCGGTTGCTGATGATGATTGAACCGAGGAAGTAACGGTGGTAATGTTCGACGGCGCTCCGATCGTTTCCCGGACGATGGCTTTCCTTGAATTCCTCGGCCAGATCTTTGATCAGCTCGGCGACGTGTTCGGATTGCCAGCCGTACTCACGCTGGTAGTAGTCCACGCTGAACTTGGTCCCGCCAAGAAGCGCCCGAAGGTTTTTCGCATCGGCCCGAATCTCCTGCAAGGTACGAACCCCCTTCAATTGCCGGCCAGAACGGCATCTTGCCCGGGAGGATCGCTTCGACCGCCTGCATCGTTTATATTCTGAAATTGGTCGCTTCTCGCTGACAAACCCTCGGGCGCCGCGGAGAATTTCGACCGGCCGGATCCGGTGGTGCACGTGCATCTGCGGCCGCGCGGAACACAAACCGCTGTCTCGGAGGATGCATCGCTGTCCGGAATGCGGAGTTGAGATGCACCGGGATCTTTTCTCCGCCTTTCTGGCAACATTCCTCGATCGCGACCATGCCCTCCACGTCGGCGAGGCGCAGAAAGCCCGGTCGGACGCGGGCCAGCGTACCAGACCTCGTCGTAGCGAACTTTGGGGCCGAAGCCTTGCGCATTTCAAAAAGTGCGGGAATCCACGAGATCCGCCCGGTAGATCGCTTCCATATGCCGAAGGGCAAAGTCGTGGGCTTCCCGCGACATGTCGGCTACGGCGTCGCGGAGGACGTACACGCGAAACCCGCGGAAATACGCTCCCTGCGCCGTGGCCATCACGCAGATCGACGTATTGATCCCCGCAAGGTAGACGGAGTCCACCCCTTCCGCTCGCAAAATCCCTTCCAAACCTGTGCCGTAGAACGCGTCGTACTTCGTCTTGTCTACGAAGTACACGCCCTTGCGACCCCGCAAACTCCGGGCAAGTTCGCCCGTCCTCCCGTAAATCTCCTGTCCCCAGGTTCCTTTAACGGCATGCGGCGGCCAAAGCGCAAATTCCGGATCGTCCGGCGTATGGGCGTCCGAGGCGAAGACGACGACGTCCCCCACCCTGTGAAATTCTTCCACGACCTTGCGAACGGCTTCGTCGATCGCCTGAGCGGGAGCGCCGGCGGTGAGGGCACCCTCGGAATGTGCGAAGTCGTTCAGGTAATCCACAACGACAAGGGCACGTCGGGACATATGCGACCCACCTCCCTATACCTTTGACTCCCATCACATATTCTACCATGCGCACGAGCAGGCCGAGAATGTCTGAAAATGTATGACCGGATTCTTCTCCGGAACCAATTCCGGGGCTTTTACCGGGGAAAACGGAATCCGTGGCCGACTCAGAATCTCATCTTCGACGTATATTTATCTAAGTTAACTTTACTTTCGAAAACTTACAGAAAGCTATTCTCTATCCATCAACAGTGACCAAAAGCGACCCCAGCTTACACCCTCGTAGTTCAAGATGGTCCTTCGAAATATGCGTGCCGCAACGAAAAGCAGAACGATCGTCGACAACCCGAGCAGGCCGACCTCACCGACGATCTCCCACCAGGAAATATCGCCAAGGGCAATCCGCACGAACAAAAGCAGCGGCGTAAACGGCGGTACCCAGGAAAGTACGCGGACGAGCGCGGCATCCGGCATGGCGAAGGCGGGCGTTGTAATCAGTAAGGCAAAGAAAAATGGGAGCATGACAATGCTTACTGCCACGGCCGAATCTTCGACTCGCGAGGCCATGGATCCGACCACCGCACCTATCGTCGCGTAGAACAAGTACCCCAGGATGAACAAGAGAGCTGCATACAGGACGAGCTCAATCGGAATTTTTGAAATATCAATCTCTTCTTCAAATATGTTTACAGTCCCCATCCTTTTCATTATAAATAGAATTAATCCGATCGCAATATATTGAATTATAAAAAATCCGAGGTAACCGATGATTTTTGCAAACATAAAACCTATAGGAGAAACACTAGGAATAACAAGTTCAATGAATCTACTTGATTTTTCTTTTGTAATCTCAGCCACAAGCGAAAATAATCCCTCGCCTATTATTATGTAAAAAAACAAAACGAACAAAGTGGTGATTCCGCTCGCTATTCTTAGATTTTCTTGTGAATTTCCTCCATCTGAAACTTCCAAGGAACGATGGGAAACCGGATCGTGGAGCACCGCAGCGATAAACTGTACCTTCTGCTGGTTACCCTTGGAGAGCACTCCGATCTTCTGTTTTCGCATCGCTCCGAGCCCAAACCGTTCGAGCCACTCCCGAGCGCGCACCTTTGCGTCTCTCCCGGACAGTCCCTTAAGCTCTCCAAGGTACACGAGCACTTCTTCGATCTTCATTTCTTCATCAAGGCTTAGCTCCTCCGGCAAATACCCGATCCGCCGTTGAACCGCACGATCGACCGGTTGGCCGCGCCACGTGATCCGGCCCGCATCCGGAGAGACGATCCCGAGGATCATCCGGATTGTCGTCGTCTTTCCCGCCCCATTTGCTCCCAATAGGCCGAAGATCCGACCGGGATGGGCTTCGAAACTGAGATCGTCCACCGCGCGCAACTTTCCAAATGACTTGCTGACGTTTTGTACGGAAAGGACCATGCCTCATTCCCCTTCTTGTTCGGATTCTATTCTAAAGGTAGGGGATCAAAAGAAATCCACACGCTAAAGCATACGCCCTTTACGCAAGTCCGTCAACCTAGGATGATTTGGCCTTCTCGAGCCCACCTTATGAAATGGCCGGTGCACACTGCGCGCCAAAATCGAGCCTAAACACACATTGGTTCGTCCGAAAGTACCACCCGAAAGGTGTGGCCGCACGAGCGCTCCGTTGCCGGCAATAAGCTTCAGGTGTTGGTACATCTCCCTGGCCGCGTGAGCCAGCCCCTGCCGGACATCCGGCTTCCGCCAACGGGGCTTTGCTTCTTTCGCCTCGGACCGACGCCCTTGCGCCTCTGACGCCCCGCTTCCCCGAAGCGCCCGTTCGCCCGGGCCGTCAGTAACCGCGCCAGGGCATCCGCCCCGGGACGGCTCCACCGCGCCCCGCGTCGTTTCATCCGGCGGGCGATGATGTGAAACACTTCCCCTTCGACCACCCCAAGACGCCAGGCCTCCGGCAGGGCGATCATGCCTTCCCAGTTGTGACGGAGGTATTGCTCCAGTCGACGCACGCGCGCTTTCCCCCGCCGCGTCGCCCGGACCCGCGCTTCCCGTAAACCCTC
>PEBW01000006.1 GCA_003050565.1 Brockia lithotrophica | reverse complement strand
AACACCCGTACCCATACCGAACACGGCCGTTAAGCCCTCCCGCGCCGAAGGTACTGCCCTGGAGACGGGGTGGGAGAATAGGTCGCTGCCTTCCCGACCTCCCTGAACCTACGAACTTCCAAGGCGGTTCCGCGTGGAACCGCTTTTTAATGTTTATTGTGAGTGCGTTTTAGTCCGAAAAAAAATCATCAAGGGGGATAAACGGTCGGAAGCTCCCCAACGAGTTCTCGGTTTGAAAGGAAGGTCCGTGCATGCGGGGCAAGCGCCTGCTCGACGAAGCTCCCCTGTTTCGCGCCCTCTGGGAGCTGCGGGATCACGCGTCGTTTCACGTTCCCGGCCACCACGGGGGTCGGCACTTTCCCGCCTTTGCGCGCAGGTGGTTTGCGCCGTGTCTGCGCTTCGATGCTACGGAGCTCCCCGGTCTGGACAACCTGCACGCACCGGAAGGGGTGATCCGCGAAGCGGAAGCGCGTGCCGCGGAAGTCTTCGGCGCCGAGGAGACGAAATTCCTCGTGGGAGGAAGCACGGCGGGGATTTTGGCTCTGATCCTCGGTACGGAAGTAGCCCTCCCCCGACGGCCTTGGATTGTGGAACGCGCATCCCACGCCTCGGTGTGGAACGGCCTGTCGCTCGCGGGAGCGGAGGCGGTGGTACTGCCGAATCCGGTGGATTCGCACGGGCTCCCCCATCCCCCCGAGGAAGCGACCTTTCGAGAGGTCTTGCGTCGATACCCCGACGCGAAAGCCGTGCTGCTTACTTCGCCGACCTACTTCGGTTTCCGCGGCCCCCTCCGGTCTCTCATCCGAACGGCGAAACGCGCCGGGCTTCTCGTGTACGTCGACGAAGCGCACGGTGCACACTTTCGCTTTTCCCGGCGCTTGCCTCGCCCCGCCCTCGACCTCGGAGCCGACGCCGTCGTCCAGTCCCTTCACAAGACGCTCCCTGTCATGGGGATGGGGAGCCTTCTCCACTTTCGCGGGAAGGACGTACCGCGCGAAGCGGTGCGCGAGGCCCTGCGCGCCCTGGAAACCTCGAGCCCTTCGTACGTCCTCCTCGCGACGATGGATCTCGCCCGGGCATGGTACGCGCTCCGCGGGAGAACCATGGTTCGCCGGGCGCTGAACGCCCAGGTCGCCTTTCGCAAATCTTTGGCTCGGATTCCGTGGCTTCGCGTCTTGCCCGCCGACGATCCCTTTCGGCTCATCCTCCTCGCCCCGCCGGGAGAAGGGGCACGCCTCGAGGAGCACCTGCGCCGGCACAAGGTTTACTGCGAGCTCGTTCTCGGCGACGCGATCCTCTGCCTCCTCTCCCCAGGGAACCGCGGGTTCTGGCGGCAGCTGTACCGCGCCCTCGCCTCGTACCGACCGCGTACCGACGGTGTGCGAAACGAAGAAGGCGAAAGAAGCGCCGGCGAAGGGTTTTTCAAAAACTTCGCCTCGGTACCTCCCTCCCGCGTGTCGTTTCGCTTTTTCTGGGGCGAAAAAGTTGCCGAGGTCCCTCTTTCCCGGGCGCTTGGCCGGGTGAGCGCCCGGGCGCTCATACCGGTGCCGCCGGGAATCCCACTCGTCTTGCCCGGGGAACGCATCTCTTCGTCCCACCTTGTCGCCCTTGCGCGTCTTGGCGAACTCGGGCACCCCGTTCTCGGCCTCGGGCGCGACGGACGCATCTGGGTCCTGGACGAAGCGTAAGGCCGTTCTTCCCTCCTTTGCGAAGCGACCGGGAGCTACGGGAGGAGGATTTCCGCTACAATGAACTGAGGCGGTTGCCGCAGGCAATGGGTCACGGGTACAATCAAACGTAGGGATTAGGAGGAGGGCGGCGCCGTGAAGCTCATCATCGCGGTCGTGCAGGACCAAGACAGCC
The DNA here is from genome assembly GCA_003050565.1 of Brockia lithotrophica. NCBI lineage: Bacteria > Bacillati > Bacillota > Bacilli > Thermicanales > Thermicanaceae > Brockia > Brockia lithotrophica. Next base: position 140,449 of record PEBW01000006.1, on the reverse strand, counting down.
ACAAGCTCATGAACGCCCTCGTGCGCGAGAATTTTCGGGCTACGAAGCTCGCGAGCACGGGAGGGTTCCTCCGCGTAGGGAACACGACCTTTCTCATCGGGGTCGAGGACGAGCGCGTCGAAGAAGCCCTCGAGGTCATTCGGAAAAACTGCGAATCGCGGGAGCAACTCATCTCCCCCCTTCCTCCGCTGGGGGGGCACGCGGAAAGCTACGTGCCTTACCCCGTGGAGGTACAGGTGGGGGGAGCTACGGTATTCGTCCTGCCCGTCGAGGCGTTCCATCATTTCTAGCCTTCGGTCGAAGAAGGGATTCTCGCACGTACGGACGGAGTTGTCCTCCATGCATCGCGTCGAGCGTTTTCTCCGCAGCGCCCTCCAAAGAGGGCGGTTGGCGCACGCGTACGCCCTGTACGGTCCGTTTCTCGAGGAGAAGCGCGACGTCGCCCTGCGCGTCGCCGCCGCGTACCTCGCCGCGGATACGGGGGAATCGGAAGAAGAGCTCGCCGCACGCGTCGCGCGCGGCGGGGAAGTCGACCGCGTGTACGCGGCGGCAAGGGAAGGGAAGTTGCGGATGGACGACGTGCGCGGCCTGAGGGACTTTCTCGCCTTGGCCCCTCCCCGCGGTCGCCGCCGCGTCGTGTGGGTAGAACTGCGCGAACCTCCCCTCCCGGAGGCGCAAAACGCCCTCCTCAAGCTTCTCGAAGAACCCCCGACGGGGACGCTCTTTTTCTTGGCCGCGCGTTCTCCGGAGGGTCTTTTGCCTACGGTGCGTTCCCGCCTCCTCCCGTTGGTTTTCCCTCTCCCCCCATACGAACGCCGCAAGGAAATTTACGTGCGCCGCGGCTTTTCCTCCGAAGCCGCAGCCGCGCTCGCCGTCCTGGGAGACGTGGAGGATCTAGGGGGGCTCGCGCCCGAAGATCTCGTCTCCCTCCTTCGGGAAGTTGCGGCTTTCGTCTGTGCACCTCCCCCCTCTGCGGGAGAGCGCCTGCTGTGGGCGGAGCGGGTGTTGGGCCAATACGGCAAAGAAGGTGCCGTCTTTGCTTTGGCCTATGCCGTGCTTCTTTTGGGAGAACTCCTGCGGCAATCCGTAGGTGTGTCGGGAGAGAGCGCGCTGTCCGAGCTCGGCGTATCCTTGGCAAGTTGCGGATCCACGCGCTCGCGCGCGGACCTTTATGCTTCGCTCGAGATGGTGATTGCGAAGTTCCGTACGTATTCCGCCACGCGGACCGCCCTCGCCTTCAAGGCGGCCCTCGTCGGCTTGAAATAAGGTGAGACTCGTGCTTGTCGTAGGCGTGCGCTTTCGCCGCGCGGGAAAGATTTACTACTTTGATCCGGGTATGCCCGCCTCGGAAGCCGAGACCCTCTTTCGTCCGGGGACGGGTGTGATCGTAGAGACGATCCGGGGGATCGAGTTCGGCAAGGTGGCCGTGCCTCCCCGCGAAGTCGGCGGCGAGGACGTGGTCCAACCCCTGAAAAAAGTCCTCCGCCTCGCTTCGGCGGAAGACCTCGCCATCGTCGCCCTCAACCAGCAAGACGCAGAGCGGGCCCTTCCTCTATGCGCCGAAAGGATTCAAGCACACAGGTTGCCCATGAAGCTCGTAGACGCGGAGTACACCTTCGACCGCGCCAAGCTCATCTTTTACTTTACGGCAGAGGGCAGGGTGGACTTCCGCGCGCTCGTCCGGGACCTGGCGAGCATTTTCCGCACGCGCATCGAACTTCGCCAGATCGGCGTCCGCGACGAGGCCAAGATGCACGGGGGATTGGGTCCTTGCGGCCTTCCCGTGTGCTGTGCGACGTGGCTCGCGGAGTTTCAACCGATCACGATCAAGATGGCAAAAGACCAGAGCCTCGTCCTCAATCCGAGCAAGATTTCCGGCCTCTGCGGGCGACTCATGTGCTGTTTGCGCTACGAACACGAGCAGTACGAAGCGGTTCGGGAAACTCTCCCGATCGTCGGCGAGGAAATCCTCACGCCGTTGGGCGAGGGCGAGGTCGTCGAGGTAGGTGAGGAGGGGCGCGTGGTCGTGGCGCGGTTGCGCGACGGAAGGACGCAAGCCTTCTCCTGGGAATCCCTCCTCGAGTTTTGGAATTCCCAACTTCAGTGAGCACTTCCCGTTTCGGGGCGAAGGCCAAAGCCCGTCGGATCGCGGGTTGACGCGACCCTGTCGGGGAGAAAGGGAAGTGGGTGTCCAACGTGGAAACGCGAGAAATCATCGAACGCTTTCAGCGTCTTGAGGACGCCCTCACGCGCGTGTACGGCGAGCTCGGCGAGCTCAAGAGCATCGTCGAGGAGCTCCTCGTCGAACGCTTTCGCCTCACGGTGGAAAACGAAAACCTTCGCCGAAGGTTGGAGCTCGAGGGAAGGTCGGAGTCGCCGGCCTCCCTCTCTCTGCTCCCGGAAGGGGTGGACAATCTTGCGCGCCTGTACTACGAAGGGTACCACATCTGCAACCAGTACTTCGGCAGACCGCGGGAGGGGGATTGCCTGTTTTGCCTCTCGCTCCTCGACCGGAGTGCCCAGGAAAGGAGCGCCCGCGCGGCGCGCCGGGGGTCGCGGGAGGTAGGGGAACGGCACTCTGCGCGCGAGGGGGATGCACCGTGACCGGGGTAGAGGTCCCCCTTTTGCCCGGTGAGCGCGTCGACCGCTTGGGGCAGACAAACCTACGGATCATCCAGCACCCCAAGCGGTACGCCTACGCCGTGGACGCCGTCCTCCTTGCAGCCTTTGCCCGTCCCGAACCCGGGACGCGCGTCGTCGACTTGTGTTCGGGCAACGGCGCCGTTGCCCTGTTTCTCCTCGCCCGCATGGGGGGCGAGATCGACGCCGTGGAGATTTCCCCCGAGCTCGCGGACATGGCGCGCCGGAGCGCAAAGCTCAACGGGCTCGAGGGAAGGCTCCACGTCTATACAGGGGATGTGCGGGAAGTTTTTCGGGTGCTCGGTGCGGGGCGCTATGATTACCTCACGTGCAACCCGCCGTACCTTCCGCCCCACGCACTTCCGGACAATCCCTTTCGCGCTCTGACCCACCACGAAGTCGCCCTCTCCTTCGACGCGGCGGCACAGGCCGCGGCACGTCTGCTCAAGGAAAGAGGGAGGGCAGCATTTGTCCACCGCGCCGAGCGCCTGACGACCGTCCTCGCCGCGCTTCGCGCGGCACGCCTCGAACCCAAGCGTCTTCGTCTCGTGCACGCACGTGCGGAGAGTCCGGCAGAGCTCTTCCTTGTAGAGGCAAAAAAAGGGGCTGGCGAGGGGCTCACCGTGTTGCCACCTCTCGTCCTCCTCGACGATCGAGGTCGCACGCATCCGGAAATGCGACGGATTTACGAAAGGTTGGAGATGGAGCGGTGAACCACGAGGGGAACGCCGCGGCGCAGGGGAAAGCGGTACACGGAACCCTGTTCATCGTGTCTACCCCCATAGGCAACCTCGAGGATCTATCCGCGCGGGCGCGCAGGATCCTCGCCGAAGTCGACCTCGTCGCCTGTGAGGATACGCGCCGGACCAAGGCGCTCCTCGCCCACCTTGGCCTCCGCAAGCCCCTCGTGAGCTACCACAAGGATTCGCCGCGAAGGCGGGAGGAAGAAATTCTCCGGGCTCTGCATGCCGGGAAACACGTCGCCCTGGTGAGCGATGCGGGTACGCCCCTTCTCCAAGACCCGGGAAGCGAGCTCGTCCGCAGGGCTTTGGCGGAAGGTGTCCGCGTCGTTCCGGTTCCCGGACCGAGCGCCGCCCTGGCGGCTTGGGTGGCCAGCGGGCTTGCCGGCGGCCCGTTTTTGTTTTACGGGTTTTTGCCGCGGCGGAAGGGAGAACGCAGAAGGGTCCTCACGGCGCTGCGGGACTTTCCCTATCCGATAATTTTTTACGAAGCGCCCCATCGCCTGCACGCGACGATCGCCGACCTCCTCGACGTGTTCGGCGACCGTCCGGCGAGTTTGGCTCGGGAGCTCACCAAGCTCCACGAAGAATTTCGCCGCGGCTCCCTCGAAGAACTCGCCCGCTGGGCGGAGACGGCTTCCGTGCGTGGGGAGGTCACCCTCGTCGTCGCGGGCGCCGCAGAAGAGGTTCCACGTGGGGAGGAGCCGCGACCTCGCGTCGAGGAACGCCTGGCGGAAGCTCTCGCCTGTGTGGAGCGTCGAACGAAAGAGGGCATGGGCGCTAAGGACGCCGCAAAGGAGGCCGCAGAGCGGTTTTCCCTTTCCGCCCGCGAGCTCTACCGCCGGTTTCACGAAAAGGGTAAGGGAGAACGGGAATCCCCGGTTTCCTAGTCCTCACCTGCGCTCGTACTTTCTTCCGCCATTCGGCAGAGAGCTTGGGCGCAGCGGCGGCAGACGGTTTTTCTCCGGTAATCGAGAAGATCTTCTTTGCTCCCGCAAAACACGCACACGGATTCAAACCGGCGTACGACAATCGCGTCTCCTTCGACCGAGATTTCGACGAGATCTCGTTCTCCCAGACCGAGTTCGCGACGAATGTCGCTCGGAATCACGATTCTCCCAAGTTCATCTATTTTTCGCACGATTCCCGTTGTTCGCATGTTCCCCCTCCCTCGGAGCCAGAATAACATTTGTATGCACATGGGGTCAATTGTTTGGATTTTCCGTGCGATGTTTCGAGCTACGAAAAATGAGTTACGGGGAAGGAAAATTTCCCCGAAGAAGAGCCGACCTCGGTTTTCTGTGTCTCTGAGATTCGGCGGGTAGCAGGAAGGGCCGAGGAGGCGGGTTTCGCGGGCCTTTGCAAGGCGCGAGCGTGGAAGCGCACCTTGACAAGCGGAAAAGACGGCGCTAATATGACGCAATAGGCGGTCGTTCCTGGAAACGAGCGGTAGGCGGATGCCTTTCACGCATAGAGAGGTAGAGGGGGTTTTGTCTCTACGAGTTTACAGCAGGGGCCGTTTCATCTAGAAGGGGTCGGGTTTGCCTTCTTTCAAACCCGTAGGAAGCGGGAAACGGAAAAGAGAGGTGAACCGGGAGTGGCCCGGACGTTCTACATCACGACGCCTATTTACTACCCGAGCGCAAAGCTCCACATCGGGAATGCCTATACGACCATCGCCGCGGACGCCATCGCGCGCTACAAGCGCCTTCTAGGGTACGACGTGTTTTTCCTGACGGGTACGGACGAGCACGGGAAGAAGCTCCAGCGCACGGCTGAGCGTCACGGCAAAACTCCCCTCGAGTACGTAGAGCCGATCGTAGCCTGGATCCAGGACCTCTGGGAAAAGCTCGACATCAGCTACGACGACTTTATCCGCACGACGGAACCGCGTCACAAGGAGGCCGTGCAGAAAATCATCGCCCGCCTCGTGGACCAGGGGGACGTCTACCTCGGGCGATACGAGGGGTATTACTGCGTCGAGTGCGAGGCGTACTGGACGGAGTTTCAGGTGGTGACAAAAGACGGTCAGTATCTCTGCCCGGACTGCGGACGTCCGGTCCAAAAGATTTCCCAGGAGAGTTACTTCCTCCGGCTCACGAAGTACCAGGACCGCCTCATCCGCCACATCGAGGAGCATCCGGAGTTCATCCTCCCCGAAGCGCGCCGAAACGAAATGCTCAACAACTTCCTCCGTCCCGGGCTCGAAGATCTTTCCGTCTCCCGGATTGACCTCGACTGGGGGATTCCGTTTCCCAACGACCCCAAGCACGTCGCCTACGTATGGATCGACGCCTTGGCAAATTACATCACCGCCTTGGGCTACATGTCCGACGACCCAAGTCGTTTTGAACGGTACTGGCCGGCCGACCTCCATCTCGTAGGGAAGGACATCGTCCGCTTTCACACGATTTACTGGCCGATTCTCCTCATGGCCTTGGACCTTCCTCTGCCCAAGACGGTCTTCGGCCACGGTTGGGTCCTCACTCCCGAGGGTAAGATGTCGAAGTCGAAAGGGAACGTCATCGACCCGAAAGACCTCATCGCGCGCTACGGTTCGGACGCGGTACGCTACTACCTCCTCCGCGAGATTCCCTTTGGCCAAGATGGCGTGTTTACGGTAGACTCCTTCCTCGAGCGCGTAAACGGAGACCTCGCCAACGACCTGGGGAATCTCGTGAGCCGTACGCTCGCCCTCGTCGAGCAGTTTGCGGAGGGGCGGGTACCGGAACCGGGTCCTACGGAGGCACAGGACGCGGAGCTGCGCCGCCGCGCCCTCGCCCTCAAAGAGGAAATAGAGGCGCACATGGACCGCTACGCCCTCCACATGGCCCTGGCCGCTGTTCTCGAATTCGTCCACGACGTAAACCGCTACCTCGAGGAAAGTGCTCCTTGGACGCTCGCCCGTGAGGGAAAGGAGCGGCGCCTCGCTACCGTCCTCTACCACGCCCTCGAGGGGCTGCGTTTCGTCGGCATCGCCCTCAGGCCTTTTTTGCCTCGTACGGCGGAGCAAATTCTCCGGCGCATCGCCGTGTACGGCGACGAGGAGCGTACCGGATGGCCCGCCATGGCGACGTTTGGCGTGTTGCCCGTGGGCGCGACCGTCTTCAAGGGAGATCCTCTCTTTCCCCGGCGCAACGTGGCGGAAGAGGTGGCGTACATCGACAGCCTCACGGGGGCGTTGCGCGCGGAGGGTGCATCCGTCGCGGAAGAAAACGAGACGGAAACGGCGGAGAACGGCGGGGTGACCCTGCTCGACATCGCAGAATTCCGCAAGGTCGAACTTCGCGTCGGGGAGATCGTGCGCGCCGAGCGGATCGAGAAGTCGGAAAAGCTCATTCGTCTGGAGGTCGATCTGGGAGGAAAGGTGCGGCAGATCGTCGGTGGCCTCTACCCCTCGTACCGCCCCGAGGAGCTCGTGGGACTTAAGGTCGTCGTCGTGGCGAACCTGAAACCCCGCCGCCTCATGGGCTACGAATCCCGGGGAATGCTCCTCGCCGCCCACGCCGGCGAACGCATCGTTCTCCTCACCCTTCCGCCGGAAGTTCCCAACGGGGCGGCGATTTCATGACGTCGGCTTCTCCCGAAGGGGCGGCGGTTCCGGAGCTGGGCTGGATCGACACCCACGCCCACGTCGATCACCCCCGTTTCGACGACGACCGGGAAGAAGCCCTCGCGCGCGCGCGGGCGGCCGGGGTGGTAAAGATCGTCAACGTTGGATATAATGCAGTATCGATCCGCACGACGCTGGCGCTGGCGGAGGCGTATCCGTTCGTCTTTGCCGCCATAGGCTGGCACCCCACAGAAGTGGCGTCCTTTGGCGACGGCGAGGAGCGCGAACTTCGGCGCCTCTTAGCGCATCCCAAGGTCGTCGCCCTGGGGGAAATAGGCCTCGACTACCACTGGGATACCGTCCCTCCGGCCGTTCAGCAGGAGGCCTTTCGCCGGCAGATTCGCCTCGCGCGGGAAATGGGTCTTCCCATCGTCGTCCACGACCGCGACGCGCACGACGACGTCCTTCGGATTCTCGAAGAGGAGGGCGCCGAAGAAGTAGGGGGAATTCTCCACGCCTTTTCCGGCGACGCGTTGCACGCCGAGCGCGGGCTGACCTTGGGCTTCGCCCTGGGTTTCGGCGGGGTGGTCACGTTCCGCAAAGCCGCGCAGCGCGACCTCCTGCCCCGCGTTCCCCTCGATCGCATCGTCCTCGAAACCGATTCCCCGTACCTCACGCCGCATCCGCACCGCGGAAAGCGCAACGAGCCGGCATACGTGGCAATTGTGGGGCAAGCCGTAGCCGAGCTCCTGGGCCTTTCGGAGGCGGAGATCCGGCGGCGGACGTTTTGCAACGCCCACCGCGTTCTCCCGCGCCTCGCACAGACGGCCGCGCACTTGGGTCATCTCTGCGAGGATCCTCACACAACGGAAGGGGGCTGAACGCTTGGAGGGCTACCGTGGCGGATCATCGACGGCGTGGAAGCGGCTTGGCTTTCTCGCCCTTTCCGTGTCGATGACCGTTTCCACGACGGTCCACGCCCAAGCCTATCGTCCGAAGACGGTGGGCCTCTGGGTAGATGGAAAGGCATATGTGGTGGTTACGCGTGCGCCCACGGTGGCGGAACTTTTGGCGGAACGGGGGATCGCCTTACATCCGGGAGATCGCGTGAGTCCGGCACCGGAAGAGCCTCTTTCCGACGGTCAGGTCGTCCACGTCTTCCGCGAAAAGACCGTGTACGTCCGCTTCGGGGAGGACGGCGAGCCTGCGGTTTTTCGTACCACGGCCGAGCGCGTAGGGGAGGCGCTTGCGGGCTGGGGGATAGCTTTGGGAGAAGGGGATCGCGTAGACCCCGCTCCCGACGTACGCCTCGTCGACGGGGAAACCCTCACCCTCGTCTTGCACGCCCAGGGATACCGCCTGGAACGGCGAGCCATCCCCCCTGCCACGGAAAAGGTGGAAGACCCGAGCCTCCTCAAGGGAACGACAAAGGTCGTTCGGGAAGGACGCGAGGGAGAAGAGGTCCTCTTCTACCGCGTGGTGTACGAAAACGGCGCGCCCAAAGAACAGGTCCTCGTGGATCGCCGCGTAGAACGGGAGGCCCTTTCCACGGTAGTCCACGTGGGGACAAAGGAGCCGCCGAAACCCGTGCCGCTTTCCACCGCTGCTCCCGTCCGCGCTCCGGAGGAAGGGGACGGCCTCGTCAGCGTGGGGGGAAAGACGTACGCCGTGCAGAAGGTCCTTCGGGGCGTAACTCTCGTCGCCTACACGGCGGGACCCGAAAGCACGGGAAAGAATCCCGGAGATCCCGGCTACGGGAGGACGGCACTCGGGTATCCGGCGCAGGAAGGGCGGACGATCGCCGTAGATCCTTCGGTGATCCCCTTGCGTTCTTGGGTGTACATCGAAGGATACGGCCTGTACCGGGCGGAAGACGTAGGCGGAGGGATCCGAGGCAACGTGATCGACGTCTACTTTGCAGATCTGGCAAGCGCCTTGCGCTTCGGGCGCAAGACGGGTGTGACGGTGTACGTCCTCGGTCCGGATGTCCGCTGAGACGGGGATGAAAGAGGCGGGGCTAAGGCCCCGCCTTTTTTCTAGCAAAAGGAGGTTCTTTTGTCCGCGGGAATTCCGACGTACAATGGAGGTTGAGGTGGGGACGGCGTGCACGGAGAGCGAAACAAGGACGAGACCCCCGCCGGTCGAACCCCTGCGGCACGGGGGGAAACCCTGCGGGACAAAGGAAGCCCGAGATCTTCGCGGGAGCTCCGCGCGTGGACGCTCCGCACCCTCCGGGAGCTCGGCATTGCCCCCCGGCGCGCTTTCGGCCAGCACTTCCTCACCGACGCACGAGCCCTCGAACAAATCCTCCGCTGTGCGCGCCTCCCGCAAGGCTCCACGGTTTTGGAGATCGGCCCGGGGTTGGGTACACTCACGGAAGCGCTCGTGCGCGCGGGGCACCGCGTCGTCGCCGTAGAGCTCGACCGCCGCCTGATTCCGTTTCTCCGGAGGCGCTTTTCCCCGGAAGACGTCGTGCTCGTCGAAGGGGATGCCCTTGCCGTGGACTTCGGAGCCCTTCGCGAAGAGCACGCCTCCGGACAGCCCGTGCACGTCGTGAGCAACCTCCCCTACCAAATCGCCACTCCCCTCCTCTTGCGGTTGCTCTCGCTCACCCCACCTTTTTCCTCGCTCACGGTCATGGTCCAGCGCGAGGTCGGCGAACGACTTCTTGCGCCCCCGGGTACGCGGTCCTACGGTGCCTTGAGCCTGGTTGTGGCGGTGTTCGCCCGCGCGGAACTTTGTTTCCACCTTCGCCCCGGCGCATTTACCCCGCCGCCGGAAGTGGGGTCTTCGGTCTTACGCCTTCTGCCCCACCCCGATCCGCTCGTTCCCCGAGAGGAAGAGCGGGATGCGTTCGTGGACTTCCTCTTTGGGATTTTTCGCCACCGGCGCAAGACTTTGGCGAACAACTTGAAGTACCTTTTCCCCGAACGCGACGTGGATTGGGGAACTTGGCTTGAGGCCCGGGGAATGGCCGCCACGGCTCGTCCGGAGGAGCTTTCCCTGCGCGACTACCTCGAGCTGGCCAAAGGGATGGGACTCGTAGGCGAACGTTCCTAGGGGCGGAACCGCCGAAAGTGAAGGTGAATTTCATGCACTTTAAGGTGAACCTCATGTACTTTACGAGCCCGACGTTCGGCCGCCTGAATTTGGAGGAAGTCGTGGAGCAGATCCGGGAGTACGTGGCTTCCGTACCCGATGCAGCGTACAAGCTTGTGATCGGTTCCGATTCCCACACGACCGAGGGGGAGACGCTCCTTGTGAGCGCCATCGTCATTCACCGGGTGTCCAAGGGGGCGCGTTTTTTCTTTCGCCGGACGCGCCTGCGGCCGATTTCCGACCTCCGACAGCGGATTTACGTCGAAACGGCGGAAAGCCTGGCCCTTGCGGAAAAGCTCGGGAACGTCGGGCTTTTCGACCTTCTGGAGGAAAAGGACGTGGAGATCCACGTGGACATCGGAAACACGGGACAAACGCGGACGATGATCCAGGAGATCGTCGGTTGGGTGCGTTCTGTGGGCTACACGGTAAAGATCAAACCCGAAGCATTTGGGGCGAGTGCAGTGGCCGACCGGTACACGAAGTGACGGAGCCCTTTCCCGGATTTCCCCGGGAAGGGCTTTTTTTTGTCTTGTGTACCCCCGCGTACCTTCCCGGGCGATTCCCCGTATACCGGTGGAGGAGGGAGGTACATGCGGGACATTCGCGTAGGTTCTCTCGTCCGCCGTCGCTCGCACGGGGGGGACATCCTCTTCCGCGTAACGCACGTCTTCCACGACTCCAAGGTCGCCCTTCTTCGCGCAGTGGGGGTTCGGCTCCTCGCCGACGCCCCCCTCGACGACCTGATCCCGGAAGGAGAAAAAGGAGAAGACCTCCGCCACAGGCCCCTTCTGCGGGGCCCTGCCTGGCCCCTCCTTCAGGCGGTGTTCCAGAGCGCACGGCCCGTGTGGGAAAAGATTTCTCCCCGGGGCCCGAGGATGCCCGAGGTGCAGGCGGGAAAGGTCTTGCACGTCGACGGAGACCCTTACTATCTCGAGCTCAGCCTTGCCGCATACCAACGCGCTGGAGTTCCTGCCGTCGGCGTCGCCCTTCAGGAACCCCTCATGCCGCGTCACATCCTCGCTCTCTTGGAAAGGGCACAACCGGACATCCTCGTCCTGACGGGGCACGATGCCCTTCCTTTGGGACGCGATCCGGGTAAACTCGAGAGCTACCGCCACTCTCGTTTTTTCGCCGAGGCAGTTCGGCGGGCGCGAACGGCCTTTGAGCCGCACAAGGACGGGCTCCTCATCGTCGCGGGAGCTTGCCAGTCGCACTACGAAGAGATTTTGGCAGCCGGGGCAAATTACGGGAGTTCCCCCAAGCGGGTGAACATCCATGCCCTCGATCCCATGCTCGTCGCCGCCCGCCTCGCTCGAACCTCGGTGTCCGTATATCTCACACCGGAGGAGGCGATTTCGGAAACGAAGAGCGGGTTTTCCGGCATCGGAGGGATCGAAAGCCGGGGAACGCTGCGGCGGCGGACGTAGAGGGAAGCCCTCCTCCATGCGAACCTGTCCCCCGCACGTAGGATCCCGGGTGTCGAAAGAGGAAAACCCCTATTTCGACACGAATCTAGATATAGAGAGAAGAACGCCCACGACATCCCCGAGCTCGGTGAGCAAAGACGGGAGGCCCGAAGTCTACCATGGAATTTCGCCTAGGCCAAAAAATCCTCCTGGAACCCCTCGCGGAGGTAAGCCCGCGCTACGAGAGCCGTATTGCCGACGTCGGCGAATACGAGCTCTTCGTAGAGCCGCTGTACGACCTCTCCCGGCGGACCTTTCGCCCGTTTGTCCCCGAAGGCACGGGTTTTTTGGCTTTTGTGAGCGGCGGGGACGGAGCGGCGTACCGCTTTTCGACCCACGTCCTCGGCGTACGGCGGGATCAGATCTGGCTTGTGGCCCTTCGGCGGCCGCGAGCCGAGGAATTGGTGCGCGTACAGCGACGCGGCTATCTCCGCGTTCCCGTCCTTCTCGACCTCCGCGTGCGGCGAAACGAAGGCGAAGAGTTCTTCGCGATTTCGCGCGACATCTCGGCGGGGGGGATCTCCTTCTATCTTTCTCCGGAAAACCTCCTCGTTCCCGGAGAACGCATCACCGTAAGCTTCTCCCTTCGGCTTGCGAGCGGCGAACGGCGCGACTTTCGACCCGAAGGAGAAGTCGTGCGCATCTTCGGGGAATCCGCGGCGCCTCCCCGGACCGCGGCAGCCGTGCGCTTTCTCCGCCTATCTCCGGAAGAGGAGCGCTTTCTCGTTCGGTACTCCTTCGAGCGCCAGCGGGAACTCAAGGAGAAGGGATACCCCGAACCTTTGGGGAAGTGATCTCGAAGCTGTGGCGGAGGAGAACGATCCGTCTGTTGGAAGGGTGAAGGGGGGCTACCTTGCGTGGAGATCTGTCGGCAAATCGCTTCTGGAAGTTTCGACCCTTTCGTCCACGACCTCGAAGACCCGTACCGCGTCATTCGCCCGCGCGACCCGTGGATCGAGGCGGCGGTTCGTTACCTGCGCTGGACGGCCGCTCGGGTGATCATTCCCGAGAGGCGAGAGAACCTCTCGCTCCCACCCTCAGACCCCCAAAGGCCCCTCGTCCTTTACGTCCACGTTCCCTTTTGCCAAGCGTTGTGTGCGTATTGCTCTTTTCACCGCTTTCCTTTCCAGGAGGACGTCGCCCGACGGTACTTTGCCACCTTGCGCGAGGAACTTGTTCTTCTTCGGGAGCAGGGGTACGCCTTTCACAGCCTGTACGTAGGGGGCGGAACGCCGACCATCCTGCCGGACGAACTTCTCCGCCTCATTGCCCATGCCCGGGAGCTCTTTCCCCTGCGGGAGGTATCCGTCGAAGGCGATCCTCCGGCGTTGGATCCGGCGATTTTGCGGGAGATGCGCGGTCTCGTGGATCGCCTCTCCGTCGGCATTCAGACTTTTGACGACGACCTCCTCTTTCGCGCGGGTCGCCTGCACAAATTCGGCACCTCCGATGCTCTCCAACGGAGGATCGCCGCCAGCGTCGGCATCCTCCCGTTCCTCAGCATCGATTTGATCTTCAACTGGCCGGAGCAGACTCCTGCGATGCTCTGTCGAGACCTCGAGATCCTCCTCGGGTTGGGTCCCGAGCAAATCACCACCTACCCCCTCATGGTCTCGTCGGCGACGCGCAGCCGAAACAAGCGACTTCTGGGGAACGTGTCTTCGGCACGGGAGGCGGTGTACTACAAGGTCATCCGCCGAACGCTCGAGCCCGCGTACACGCCGACGACGGCCTGGCACTTTGCCCGCGGAGGTGGGCGACGAGACGAACCGATCGACGAGTACGTCGTAGATTACCCGGAATACGTAGGTGCTGGGTCGGGGGCCTTCAGCTTCCGCGGCGACGCTCTGTACGTGAATGCCTACGACCTCGAGGAGTACGAACGACTTGTCCGGGCCGGAAGAAACCCCGTTACGCACACCGTGCGCTTTTCCCGACGGCATCGGTACCTCTACGAGCTCATGGTCGAGCTCTTCTCCCGTCGAATCTCCGAGGCACGGTTTTCCCGCATCTTCGGCGTTCCGGTGGAAAAGGCTCTGAGCCGGGAGCTCACCCTTCTCGAGAAGATCGGCGCCCTTCGCCGAGCGGAAGACGGGTGGACCGTGACACCGCGTGGGGAGTACCTCGCCCTCGCGCTCATGCGCGAGTTTTACATCGCCATGGACAACGTCCGGGAGCGCCTGCGCGCCGAGCTCGGCGCCAAGCGCTAGCCGTGCACGCCTTTTTCGTTGACAGGTACGGAGAGCCTTGTTATAATCGTTCCTTTCATTTGACACACTATGCAGGAAATGATATACTGGTGGGCGCGAGGTGATGGCTGCGTGGCGAAGAATGCGTTGGCCGACATCAAGACGGTCCTCGACCATCACATCGGCCGTCGGGTGCATCTGCGCGCAAATGGCGGTAGGCGACGCATCATCGAGCACGTGGGCATCCTCGAAGAAACGTACCCGGCTGTATTCACGATCAAACTGGACGAGCCCGAACAACCCGTACGACGCATCTCCTTCAGCTACGCCGATGTGCTCACAGAGACCGTGGAGCTCACGATTTTCCTCGACGATCGGGCGCTTCGCGTGGAAAAACCCCGGTAGATCGTCGGCGACGAGGAGTACTCTCCGAGGCGAGGGCCGGCGGGACGCGAAAAGGGATAGAGAGAGGGACGGATGTGCTCGCTGGCGGAAAGTGTCGCGCGCGGCTTCGGCGAGGGGCGTACATCCTAGAGACGGGGACGTTGGTCCCCGGGGAGGGATGGCGCGTGGGCCGGCGGCGCGGGGTGATGTCGGAAGGGTTTAAACAAGAACTCGCCAAGGAGCTGGGCTTCTACGACAAGGTAAAGGACGGCGACTGGGGGAACGTCACGACGCGCGAGGCCGGGTTGCTCGTTCGCCGGGCCATCGAAAAGGCGGAAGAGCAACTTCGGGGGCGTACCGGGGCACCGGAGGGGCGCGAAGGTGGTACGCGCTAGTTTGTGCTCGGTGCGGGGGAAAGGGTCCACCCTTTCCCCCGTTTTCTGCGTCGTGATACAATAGCGGGGATGATTGGGGAGGAGATTCCCCGTGGAAACGCTCCACCTCTTTGCGCCGGCAAAGGTGAACCTCGTCCTCGAGGTCCTCGGACAAAGGCCGGACGGCTACCACGAGATCGCTTCCGTTTTTGCCCCCCTCGACTTCGGCGATGCCGTGACACTTACCCTCCTCGAAGAACCGGTGGTCCGCCTGCACGTTCGGGGGTATGCGGTTCCCGCCGGCGAAGAAAACCTCGCCGTACGGGCGGCCCTTCTTCTCGGGGACCGCTTTGGGTGGAAGGGCGGCGTAAGGATCGACCTCGAGAAGCGGATTCCCGTGGAGGCCGGTCTGGGGGGAGGGTCGAGTGACGCCGCAGCCGTACTCAGGGGGCTGAACCTTCTTTGGGGGCTAGGGATCCCCCCGGAAGAGCTCGCCGCCCTGGGTGCGGAATTGGGGTCTGACGTTCCTTACTTCCTTTGGGACGGGTTTGCTTGGGTGGGGGGGCGCGGCGAGCGCGTAGAGCCGTTTCTCCCCTTCGGCGAAAGTCCTTATCGCCTCCTGCTCGTGAAACCTCGGGCCTCCCTGGCGACGCGAGACGTATTTCGCCAATTCCGCTCTCGTGGAGGCCGGTATTCGGATGGAGGCCGCGCGCGGAAGCTTCGGGAGGCCCTCAGCGCGGGCGATTGGGAAGCGCTTCCGGAGCTTGCCGCCAACGACCTCGAGGAGGCTGCGAAATCCCTCCTCCCCGAAATTGCCGAGGTGCGGAAACGGCTGGAGGAGCTCGGCGGCCGCGCGGCGTTCCTCACCGGATCCGGGCCTACCTGCGTAGGCCTTTTTCGAAGGGGGGAAGAGCTCTCCCGTGCCCGCGAGGTGCTCGTGCGAGAGTTCCCCTTTGTCCAAGAAGCGGCGATGGTGGGGCGATCCTTGGCGGGAAACACGAGCCTGAGGAAGTGACGCTGTGGCGAAAGAAGCGAAGCTCAGGCGGAGCGCGAGGCTGGCTGACCTCGCCTTGCGGTTTCTCGAAGAACCGGGGCGCGCGTTTTCTCTCGGGCAACTCGCCCGTACGTACGGCGCGGCGAAGTCTTCCCTGAGCGAGGATCTGTCGATCTTGCGCGAGGTCTTTCTCCGGGCAGGGATCGGGACGATCGAGACGTCCCCCGGGGCGGCTGGCGGAGCGCGGTACGTCCCGGGAATTTCTCGCGAACGGGCGGAGAATTTCGTGCGCCGGCTGGTGGAGGAGGTCACCCGGCCCGAACGAATTCTACCCGGGGGCTTTGTCTACCTTTCCGATCTCCTGGGGCGGCCGGACATTTTGCGCAACGTAGGGCGGATCGTCGCCGCGACCTTTGCATCTGCAGATGTCGACGTCGTCCTCACCGTGGAGACGAAGGGGATCCCCATCGCCTACGCCGCGTCTTTTGCCCTTGGGAAGCCGGTGGTGATCGCCCGGCGGGACGGCCAGATCACGGAAGGATCCCTCGTGACGATCAACTACCTTTCCGCCTCTTCCCGGAGCATCCGGACCATGTCCCTTTCGCGACGCGCGATTGTCGAAGGGTCGCGTGTGCTCCTCGTGGACGATTTTCTCCGCGGGGGAGGTACGATTCGCGGGATGCAGGAGCTCGTCCGCGAATTTCGCGCCGAAGGGGTTGGGGCCTTCGTCTTCGTGGAGGGGCCCACGGTGGGCGAGCGGGTGGTCGAGGGCGTAGCTTCTCTCGTCAAGGTGGAGGAAATCGACCCCGACGTGCGCAGGATTCGCGCGGTTCCGGGGAGCATCTTTTCCCGCGCTTTTTTGCCGAGTTCTTCCTGGGAGGGTCTTCTGCAGTCCCAAGGTACGGGGGATCTCTCCCCCGAGCGCGACTTCCAAGGAGGGTGAGCCATGCGGGTGATTTCCGTTTCTGAGGCGCCGGCCGCCATCGGCCCCTATAGCCAGGCAGTGGAAAGCGGAGGGTGTTTGTTCGTTTCCGGGCAGATCCCCCTTACTCCTTCGGGCGAACTCGTCCAGGGGGACATCGCCCGAGAGACGAGGCAAGCTCTCGAGAACATCCGCGCGATTCTCGTGGGGGCTGGCTACCGCCTTGAAGACGTGGTGAAGACGACGATCTACCTCACGGACCTTTCCTCCTTCGGAGAGGTGAACGAGGCCTACGCGGCCTTTTTCGGCGACCACCGTCCGGCGCGCGTCACCGTAGGGGTGGCCGCCCTTCCCCGGGGAGCGCGGGTGGAAATCGAGGCGATTGCGGTCCGCTCTTCCGAGGGGAACGCGGAAAAGCCCTGATGCCTTTGCCCCGTTACCGTAAGGAAGGGAACGAACGCGACCTTTGGGAGTCGATTTGCAAAAGAGGGGGAAGCGCCCGTGGAGCGCACGGCGGCGATCGTCCTCGCGGCAGGGCGGGGAACGCGGATGAAGTCGCGGACGCCCAAAGTTCTGCACTGCCTTTTGGGGAAGCCGATGCTCACCTACGTCGTAGAAGCCTTGCGCGGCGCCGGGTTTTCCGAAATTTACGTGGTCGTCGGGGAAGCGGGGGAAGAGGTGCGACGCGCGTTAGGCCCGTCGGTTTCCTACGTGGAGCAAGGGGAGCCGTTGGGCACGGGGCACGCGACGGCTAAGGCGTTGGAAGTCCTCCCTGAGGGAATCGAGCACGTCTTCGTCGTGAACGGCGACATGCCCCTCCTCACGGCGGAGGCGTTGCGGGAACTGCGGGACGTGCACGCGCGCACGCGGGCGGCGGCCACGATTGCCGCCACGTACCTTGAGGAACCGCGGGGATACGGGCGGATCGTGCGTTCGCCCGACGGTTCCTTTTTGCGCATTGTGGAGGAGAAGGATGCCACCCCCGAAGAGCGGGAGATCCGGGAAGTCAATGCCGGTCTGTACGCCTTTGCGGTAGAACCTCTGCGCCGCGCCGTCCCCCGGTTGCGCCGCGAAAATGCCCAAGGAGAGTACTATCTGCCCGACGTCCTCCCCCTCTTCGCATCCGAAGGGTTACCGGTGTCCGTCGTCGTCCTCCCTCCGGCGGTCGTCGCCGGGGTCAACGACCGCTACGAGCTCGCCCGTGCCGAGGAAACCCTTCGGCGAGCGATCCTCGAGCGGCACATGCGTGCGGGGGTAACCGTGGAGATGCCGGACACCGTGCTCGTCGGCCCGGACGTCGTCCTCGAAGAGGACGTCGTCCTGCGGGCGGGGACCCGCCTCTTCGGCCGTACGGTCGTCCGCCGCGGTGCGGAAATCGGCCCCCAGACGGAGCTTACGGACGTAGAAGTGTGGGAAGAGGCGCGCGTCCTATACACGGTCGCCGAAGGGGCGAGCATCGGTCCGCGGGCTACCGTCGGCCCCTTTGCCCGCCTTCGTCCGGGCACGGCGCTCGGGCCCGGAGTGAAGGTGGGGAATTTCGTGGAAGTCAAGAATTCCCGCATCGGAGAAGGTTCGAAACTGCCGCACCTGAGTTACGTAGGCGATGCCTTCGTCGGTCGGGATGTGAACATCGCCAGCGGCGTGATCACCGTAAACTACGACGGTTTGCGGAAGTACGAGACGGTGATCGAAGACGGCGCCTTCGTCGGCTGCAACGTGAACCTTGTGGCGCCCGTTCGGGTAGGGAAGCGGGCGTACATCGCCGCGGGTTCGACGATTACGGAGGACGTTCCCGCCGGAGCGCTCGCCATCGCCCGCTCGCGCCAGGTCGTAAAAGAAGGATACGTCCCCACGCTCTTCGCCAAGCGGGAAAAGCTGGTCGCGCCGCCGCAGGACCCCAGGCCGGCAGACCCTCGTCCCGACGAGGGAGGGGCGTCGACCCCCGGCGCAGACTCCCGACCTTCGTGACCTTTTCCCACCGGGAACATTCCGGCGCTCCCGTGTTTGGGCAGATGCGAGGAGAGGTGAGGATGCTCACGTACCGCGATCCGTCCCTCAAGGTCTTTACGGGAAACGCCAACCCGGAATTGGCCCGGGCAATCGCCGAACACATCGGCATACCTTTGGGGCGGGCCGAAGTGGGCCGCTTCAGCGACGGAGAGATTCAGGTCAAGGTGTTGGAGAGCGTTCGCGGGGCCGACGTGTTCGTGATCCAGCCGACGAGCCACCCCGTAAACGACCACCTCATGGAGCTCCTCATCATGATCGACGCGCTCAAGCGAGCTTCGGCGGCCCGGATCAACGTCGTGATGCCCTACTACGGATACGCGCGGCAGGACCGCAAGGCACGCGCCCGGGACCCCATCACGGCAAAGCTCGTGGCCAACCTCATCGAGCGTGCCGGAGCCGACCGCGTGATTGCCATGGACCTCCACGCCATGCAGATACAAGGCTTTTTCGACATTCCGGTGGACCACCTCCTCGCCCTGCCCATCATAGGAAAGTACTTTGCCGACAAGGGTCTGAGGGACATCGTCGTCGTTTCCCCCGATCACGGAGGCGTCACGCGCGCCCGACGCCTCGCCGACTACCTGGGGGCCTCCATCGCGATCATCGACAAGCGGCGTCCCGCTCCCAACGTCGTGGAAGTGATGAACATCGTGGGGGACGTGCGGGGGCGCACGGCGATCCTCGTGGACGACATCATCGACACCGCGGGCACGATACTCCTGGGCGCCGAAGCGCTGCGTCGCGAGGGCGCCGAGCGGATCTATGCCGCGTGCACCCATCCCGTCCTCTCCGGGCCCGCGGTCGAACGGCTGCGCAATGCAGACTTGGAAGAAGTCGTCGTCACCGACACCATTCCCGTACCGGAGGAGAAACGTCTCCCGAACTTGCGCATTCTTTCCGTGGCCCCGCTCATCGCCGAAGCCATCGTCCGCGTGCACGAGGGTCTCTCGGTGAGCAAGCTCTTCGACTAGGGGGAGGGTGCCCGTGCGCCTCATCGTCGGCCTCGGCAATCCAGGGAAAGCGTATGAAGCCACGCGGCACAACGTAGGCTTTTGGGTGATCGACGCGCTTGCGGGCGCCCTGCGTCTTCGGGGGTTTCGCTGGCGCGACGCCTACGTGTATGAGGCGGACGTGGACGGGGAAAGGCGGGTGTTTCTAAAACCCCTCACCTACATGAACCTCTCCGGGAAGGCGGTGCGCGCCGCGGCAGAGGCGTACAGGATTGCCCCCGGAGAAATACTCGTCGTCCTCGACGACCTCGCCCTCCCCCTCGGGCGCCTTCGCCTGCGTCCACGGGGAAGTTCGGGGGGGCACCGCGGTCTCGCCTCCGTCCTGGAGGCCTTGGGTACGGAAGAAGTCCCCCGTCTGCGCATCGGGATCGGGAGCCCACCGCCCGGCGTAGACGCCGCGGACTTTGTCCTTTCTCCCTTCCTCCCCGATGAAGAAGAGGCGATCGCCGCAGCCGTCGAAGCGGCGAGAGATGCGGTTTTGGCCCTCTTTCGCGAACCCTTTGCGCAGGTGATGACCCGCGTGAACGCCCGATGACGTCGGGCGTTCACGCGCGCAACGCGCCGGGACAAGGATGAAGGGGTGAGAAGCGCTTGCTTGGCGCTCTTTTTTCGGTTTTTTCTGACGATAAAGGCTTTCAGGACTTGGCGGACCGGATTGGGCGGTCTGCGGGGGATGCGCAGGTCATCGGGCTTGCCGGGGCGGCGCGCGCTCTGTACCTCGCCGCTCTGCAGGAGCGCCTCGGGCGCCCGCTCGCGGTCGTCGTCGCGAGTAACTTTCACGCGCAGCGCCTTGCCGAGGAGATCCGGGTCTTCCTCGGCGAGGAGGGGGTTTGGTACTACCCCGGAGAGGAGATCTTCTTGCGCGATCCCCGGGACGGGGGCCACGAGGAGCGCCGCATGCGCCTGCGCGTTATACGCGAACTTCTCACCGCTCGTCGCCCCCGGGTCCTCGTCACCTCGCTGGCAGGCTGGACGACGCCCCTCCCTCCCCCCGAAGTCTTTCGCCGGCTCGAACTCCGCCTCGCCCCCCGGGTGGAAATTCCCTTAGAAGCAGTCGTGCGCCGGCTCCTCCTTCTCGGCTACCGGCGCGCGGAAGAAGTCGCGGTTCCGGGGGAGTTTTCCGTCCGCGGCGGCATTCTCGACGTGTACTCTCCCCTGGAAGACGACCCGTACCGCATCGAGTGGTTTGGCGATGAGGTGGACACCGTCCGGGTGTACGACCTCGCGTCGGGCCGCAGCCGAAAGCAGGCGGAGGAATTCGTGCTCTTCCCCGTGTACGAAGGATGCTACCCGCGCGAACTTCTCGGGCGGCTCGTGGAGCGGCTAGACGCGCTTTGGGAGGCGGCCTCCGTTCGCCGGGGCGATGCGGCCTGGCGGGAACGCCTCGCGCAGGCGTGGGGAGAAGAAAAGACGGACCTCCTGCAAGGGATCCTCCACCCTCGGGCGACGCGTTACGTGCGCCTGGCTTACGAACCTCCCGCGCACATTTCGGACTTTCTCGGAAGCGGCGTGGTGTACGTGTTCGACGAACCTACGCGCCTTGCCGAAGCAGCGGAACAACGGGAGCGCGAGGAGGGGGAATGGCAGGTAGGAGAATTGGAGGCCGGGCGCCTCTTGCCCGGGGTCACCCTCTCGTTTTCCTTTGCCGAGCTTTCCGCCCGTGCCCATCCGCGCCTCGAGCTCTCTCTGTTTCCCAAGGGTGGGCGCAGCGGTGGTCTTTCCGTCTCCTACGTGAGCAGGACGGCACAGGAATTTCACGGACAGCTCCCCCTGCTCAAGGGGGAAGTGGAGCGACTCACGCGTGCGGGGTTTTTCGTGCTCTTCCTTGCTCCTTCGGAAGAGGGCGTCCAGCGCATGGCCCGCGCGTTCGAAGATTACGGAATCGCCGCAGAACCCCTCGTAACCCTCCCCGTTCCCCTTCCCCCCAGGCCCGTGATCGTCCGCGGTGCGCTGGAGCGCGGCTTCGAAATCCGAAGCGTGAAGCTCGCGGTCTTTGCCGAAGGCGATCTGTTCGTACGGCGAACGAAAGTGAGCAAACCTCGGACACCTCGCGTGGCCAACGCCGAGAAGATCCACGACCTCTTCGACCTACGACCAGGAGATTACGTCGTCCACGTCCACCACGGGATCGGGCGGTTTCAAGGGTTAGAGACGCTCACCGTAGGGGGGGTGAGTAAGGACTACCTCCTCGTCCGCTATGCCGGAGGCGACCTCCTCTACGTCCCCGTGGAACAGCTCAACCTCCTTCAAAAGTACCTTTCCGCCGAAGGTCATGAGCCCAAACTTCACCGTTTGGGAGGCGGGGAGTGGAAGCGCGCAAAGGCGAGAGCCCGTCGTTCGGCGCAGGAGATGGCCGAGGAACTCCTCAAGATCTACGCGGCGCGCATGCGCCTTCCCGGTTTTGCCTTCGATCTCGACAACGAACTCGTGCGCGCCTTCGAGGCGACTTTTCCTTACGAGGAGACGCCCGATCAGCTGCGCGCCATTGCAGAGGTCAAGCGCGACATGGAGTCGCCGCGTCCGATGGATCGCCTCCTCGTGGGGGACGTAGGATACGGGAAGACCGAAGTCGCCCTCCGCGCGGCCTTCAAGGCGGTGATGAGCGGCAAACAGGTGGCCGTCCTCGTTCCGACGACGATTCTCGCCCAGCAGCACCTTCAGACGTTTCGCGAACGGCTTGAGGGGTTCCCCGTGCGCGTGGAGATGCTCAGCCGCTTTCGCAGCCGCCGCGAACAGAAGGAAATCCTCCGCCGCCTCGCCCAGGGCGAGATCGACATCTTGATCGGCACGCACCGCCTTCTCTCGGATGACGTGGTCTTTCGCGACCTCGGCCTCCTCATCGTCGATGAGGAGCAACGCTTCGGCGTGGGGCACAAAGAGAAGATCAAGAAGATGGCCACGCAGATCGACGTCCTCACCCTCACGGCGACGCCCATCCCGCGCACGCTGCACATGGCCCTCGCGGGAATCCGGGATATGAGCGTCATCGAAACTCCTCCGAAAGACCGTTTTCCCGTGCAGACGTACGTTCTCGAGTACTCTCCCGTCGTCGTACGGGAGGCGATCGAACGCGAGCTCGGTCGTGGGGGGCAGGTCTTCGTCGTCTACAACCGCGTCCAGGGCATTCACCGCGTCGCCGCCGAAGTTCAGGCCCTCGTTCCCGAGGCCCGCGTCGCCGTAGCCCACGGCCAGATGGACGAAGAAGAGCTCGAACGGGTGATGCTCGCCTTTCTCGAACGCGAGATCGACGTACTCGTGACGACGACGATCATCGAGACGGGTGTGGACATCCCCAACGTGAACACGTTGATCGTCCTCGACGCGGATACCTTGGGCCTTGCGCAGCTCTACCAGCTCAGGGGTCGCGTGGGCCGTTCCAACCGCATCGCCTACGCGTACTTCACGTACCGCCCTGGGAAGAACCTCACCCCGGAGGCGGAAAAGCGTCTCGAGGCAATCCGGGAGTTTACGGAACTCGGCGCGGGCTTTAAAATAGCCATGAGGGACTTGGCCATTCGCGGTGCGGGGAACCTCCTCGGGCCGGAGCAGCACGGGCACATCGCCGCCGTAGGTCTCGAGCTCTTCACCGGAATGCTTCGGGAGGCGGTGTCCGAGCTCAAAGGCGAAGAAGTTCCCGCACAGTCCCAGAGGCGTCTCGAAATCAACGTAAACGTAGATGCCTACTTCCCCAATACCTACGTTCCCTCGCCAACGCAAAAGATCTCCCTGTACCGACGTCTCGCGGAACTCACTCGCCTGGAGGATTGGCAGGAACTCGTAGACGAGGTCGTCGACCGCTTTGGCACACCGCCCCCGCCTGCGGAACGCCTCCTCCTCGTGGCGAAGGTGCGAGCCCTCGCCTGCGAGCTCGGGATCGAGTTGGTCACCTACGAGGCGGGTGCCCTGCGGGCGCGTTTTGCCCCCGAGAGGGCGAAAGCTTTACCCCGGGAAGAACTCTTCGCGCTCCTCGAACGCTTTTCTCCCCGCGTGAGCCTGTTCAGCGGCGAAGGCTACGGGGTGATGGTGCGCGGCAAGGAGTCGGAGCTTCCCGTCCTCCTCGAACGGCTCGCGACGTTTCTTCTCGCCTTGCGCGAAACCCTCCTCCGCGCTTCGGGGGGAGCCGACGTTCCTCCCGACGGCCGCGTGCCCGTCGCCGAATAGGGGAAGCGCCACCGCCCCCGAAGTCAAGGCGCGCAGGGCCCGCGCGGCAAGAGGCGAATCTGTAGCCAAAGAGGCGATGGATGCATGCATATGCGAAAAGTCCTCCTCGGCGTTGCGGTTCTCGGCTTTGCGTTGATTCTCTCCCTCGCGGGGTGTAAGCGAGGCACAGACGCCTTTGCGCCCGTCCGCCTCCCGGGGGCCAAGGACGCGGTCGTAGCGGAGTACCGCGTTCAGGAGGACGGCGACGTCCGTACGGTGAGCGCCGCCGATTTCGAGCGCTTTTTGAACTTCCTTCAGCTCATGAGTTCGCCTGAGCAAAGGCAAGGTGCGGGAAGTCCTGCGGACCAGGGGAGCTGGAACAACTACCTCGACTTCTACCTTTCCCTCCTCATTTTGGATGCGCGTGCCCAAGCCGCCGGGACTGCGGGCCCGGCGTGGAGCGAGGAGAACTTCGTGGCCCTGAAGAAAGCCTTTGCCGACGAGGAAAAAGTCTCCTTTGACCAGGCGCTTCGTTCCCTCGGGCTCACCGAGGAAGGAGTGCGGGCAGAAATCGAGCGCATGAACCGCGCGCAGGCGTACTTTCTCGACCTCGCCGGGCAACGGGACCTCCGACAGGAATTCGAAAAGAACCGGGATCAGTTCGTAACCGGCACCTTTCGCCTGATCCTCATGCTTCCCAAGGAAGGAGAGGCGGAGGCAGAGACGCGGGCACGCGTCGACGAGGTGTGGAGAAAGGCGAAAGCGGGGGAGGACTTCGCCGCCTTGGCGGATACGTACTCCGTCGACGCGGGGAACGTGGATCCCCAGGGCAAGAAGCTCGGCGGGCTGTACAAGGACTTTCCGATCGCCCTCCTTCCCGAGTCGCTGCGCACGGTTCTCCTTTCCCTCGAACCCGGTCAGGTGAGTGACGTGCTCGCCGACGACGGGAAGTACTACATTGTAAAACTCGAGGAGCGTCGCACTCCGACGTTCGAAGAAGTCCAGCCCGGCCTCGTGCAAAGCGAGGCGAGGCGGATGTACGACGCCTTCTACGCGGAAGAGCTCCCCAAACTCGTCGTTTCCCGGAACCTTCCTTCCTCCTGAAGGGCTCCCCTCGGAAGCGCCAACGCCGCACCTTTCCCCGCCGCATAGAAGGAATACCGCCACCGCATACTACCATCGGACTCCATGCGAGACGCGGGACCGAAGACGTCGAGAAGTTTTCGGAAAGAGAGGGGAAGGGCCGATGAAGGCCACGGGAATCGTCAGGCGCATCGACGACCTAGGACGCGTCGTCATCCCGAAGGAAATTCGCCGTACTTTGCGCATTCGGGAGGGCGACCCCCTAGAGATCTTTGTCGATCAGGACGGGGAGGTGATCCTGAAAAAGTACTCCCCCGTCCTCGAACTCGGCGAATTTGCGCAGAGCGTCGCCGCTTCTCTGTACGATACCTTTGGGCTCACGGTCCTCGTCACCGACCGGGATCGCGTGGTGGCCGTCGCCGGTCCGGGGAAGAAGGACTTTCAGGAACGGGAGATCGGGCCGCTCGTGGAGCGCGCAATGGAAGATCGGCGCACGTATCGGGAAGGTGCGGGCGAGGTAGAGCTCTTCTCCCAGGGGTCGGAACGCGTAGGCGGCGTGGTCGTCGCTCCCATCGTCGTCGGGGGAGATCCGATGGGGACCGTGATCCTCCTGAGCCGCGAGGAGCCGGTTGCCCTCGGCGAGGCACACGTGAAGGGTGTAGAGGTCGCTGCCGCCTTTCTCGCCAAGCAGCTGGGTGCCTGAAATCCCCGTGCGCTTTTTTCCTTTCGTTCTCCCCGGATGGAAGGAAATTCTTCGAAGCAGGTCGAATGTAGAAGCAGGGTTGCCCCCTGCAAGGCCTATCTAAGCCAAATCTCGAGGAGGGATCTTCGTGAACAAGCAAGATTTCGTCTCCGCGCTTGCGGAACGGACGCGCCTTACGAAAAAGGACGTGGAGGCGGTCGTAAACGCCTTCTTCGAGGAGATCGCCGAAGCCCTGCGCCGGGGCGAAAAGGTCCAGTTCGTGGGCTACGGTACCTTCGAGGTCCGCAAGCGGGAGGCCCGGACGGGTCGGAACCCCCAGACGGGGGAGACGATCTCGATTGCCGCCTCCATGGTCCCCGTATTCAAACCCGGGAGCAAGCTCAAGGAGGCCGTAAAGGAAGCGGCAAAGTAACCGCCGAGAACCCCCGTCGTCGCGACGGGGGTCTTTTTCCGGTTCGCGAGAGGGGGCCCCTCGGGGTCTTCTTTTGCGCGAGGGGGGGTCGAGGTGCGTTTGGACAAATACCTAAAAGAAGCGCGCGTCGTGAAGCGGCGGACGGTGGCCAAGATCCTCTGCGATGCCGGAAAAGTTCGCGTCGACGGAAGGGTCGCCAAGGCGGGGTTGGTACTCCGCGGCGGAGAGAAGGTGGAGGTTGAGTACGCGGGAAAGAGAATCCGCCTCCTCGTAGGCCCACCGGGCGGGCCACCGTACCTCTCGCGCGAAGAGGAGCGTATCTCCCCCGGCGAATTCGGTTCGCACGCGGGAAAAGGCGAGTCCCTCTTTGCCTTCGGCGAGGAAGACACCTCCTCCCCTTTTTAAGGGCACATATCCCCTCCCAAGCTGCGTATAGTTCCACAGGAAAGAGTGGGACGGGTTTGGGGGGGTGGCTATGGCGGCAAACGCCGGGCACGAGCTCGCCCTAAAGGGAAGGAAATACCTCGCCGTATCCGGCGTGGTAAAGGTCGATCGCTTTGACGAAGAGGAGTTCCTCGTGGAGACGAAGGAAGGATACCTTCTCATCCGCGGAGAGGGGCTCACCTTGCGGCACCTTGACGTCGAGGTGGGGGACATCGCCATCGAAGGGCGCATTGACGAGATGCTCTATCTCGAAGAGGGCCAAGGTCGCGAACGCCGAGGTCTTTTCGGAAGGTTGTTCGGGTAGGGTCATGTCCGAAATCGCCGCGCTTCTCTCCGCCGCGCTTCTCGGTGCCCTTTTGGCGTTCCTCCACGCCTTGTATCTCGTGTCCGTGTCCGCGCAGCATCGGGGTATTGCCTTTCACGTCGGCGAAGGTCTTCTGTTCGTCGTTTGGGCACTCGCGTTTGCGACGTTCGCGCAGGTGGGCACGGGTGGGAAGCACCTTCCGGGTTTACTCTTGGGTGCGCTTGCCGGCGCGGCCCTGTACCGTTCGCTCGTCCCCCCCATCCCCGCTCACCTTCCGCGTGCCGTTTGGCAGGTCGTTCGACTCGCGCTTTTTCCCTTCTTCCTCATCGGGCGAAGAACGGGGGATTTCCTGCGAATCTCCGGGAAGCTCCTCGCCTTCCTCGCCCGTCTGCTTCGGCCCTTGGAAAACGGTATCCGGAACGCTACACTTTGGGTACGGGCGTTTGTCACGCGTAAGGAAAGGGAGTGAAGACGTCGTGTCCGGAGGGCGGGGGAACAGCCCGGAAGAAATTCGCAAGCGCCGGCTCCGCTTGGCGCGCTTCCTTCTCGCCGTCTTCCTCCTGAGCCTCGTCCCCCAGTTTGTGCGGCAGGAACGGCTTATCCACGCCCGCCAAGCGGAACGCGACCGCCTCGCCCAGACATACGCCTCTTTGGCCGAGGAGCGCGCGCGCCTCTTGTGGGAGAAGGCGCGCCTCGAAGATCCGGAGGTTGCGGGGGCGCTGGCGCGCCGCTTCTTTCTCGTGGGAAAGCCGGGGGAGATCCTCTTTGATTGGGACCCCCTGTCTGTTTCGGCCCCCGCGCCGGAAGCCTCCTCTCCCCCGCCCCGGAAGTCTTCTCGCTGACGCCCGCATGTGGCAAAGGAGGTGGATCCCCGGCACGCTGTCCGGCGCGCCGGAAAAGCGCAGATGATCGTGTTTTCGGGCGTCCAGCCAACCGGTACCCTCACCTTGGGAAATTATTTCGGGGCGATTCGCCACTTCGTCGCCCTCCAGGACGTCGCAAGGGAAGCGTACTACAGCATCGTAGACCTCCACGCCGTCACCGTCCCGCACGATCCCGCGGCCCTTGCCGCGCAGACCCGCAATGTCGCGCGTTACTACGTGGCAAGCGGTCTCGATCCCCGGAAATCCGTGCTCTTCGTGCAGTCGCACGTGTCCGCACACACGGAACTCGCGTGGCTTCTCACCTGCGTCGTTCGCTTCGGGGAACTCATGCGGATGACGCAGTTCAAGGAAAAGAGCGAGGGGAAGGATACGGTTTCTGCGGGACTTTTCACGTATCCCGCCCTCATGGCCGCGGACATTCTCCTGTATCAAACTACGCACGTCCCGGTAGGCGAAGATCAAAAGCAGCACCTCGAACTCACCCGCGACCTCGCGGAGAGGTTTAACCGCGATTTCGGCCCGACCTTTGTCGTCCCGGAGGCGCTCATTCCCCCCGTCGGAGCGCGCATCATGTCCCTCGACGATCCGACGAAGAAAATGTCCAAATCGAACCCCAACGATGCGAGCCGAATCAACTTGAGCGATCCCCCGGAGGTGATTCGCCGCAAAATCCGGCGTGCGACTACGGATTCGGGACAGGAAATTCGCTACGATCCGGAACAAAAGCCCGGAATCTCTAACCTTCTCGTCCTCATGAGCCTTTCCACGGGGATACCCATTCCCGAGCTCGAGACGCGCTACGCGGGGGCGAGCTACAAGGCCTTCAAGGAGGACGTCGCCGAGGCGATCGTTTCCGTCGTCGAACCTCTCCGCGACCGTGCGCTCGAACTTCTGGACAGCGAGGTCGATCGCCTGCTGGCAGAAGGGGCGGAGCGGGCCGAAGCCAAAGCCCGTGTGACGCTGGCCCTCGCCCGAGAACGCATGGGATTTCTCCCGCGCTCGGTCGGCTGAAAGCCCTCCCCCTCGCCGGAGTTCACACGGCGAGTGTGAAGCCGTTGCCCGGCCCGCGAACGGGAACGAGCTACGAAGTCTTGAGAGGGACTGTGTCGGGAAAAACTTTCTCCCCCCAGACGGACTTCAACACGCTTTCCTCCCTCCGCCCCCTATACTGGGGGACAAGCTGCGAGAGGGAGGGTTTCGGCATGCGCACGCTCGTGGAGGCGGTGGCGTTTCCCCGCGCCCAACGCCTGTTTCGCGCGCTCCCCTGGCGTTCGGCACTCCTCTTCGCGACGTCTTTTTTTCTCGGGAGGGCAACTCTCCTTGGGGAACTGTACCCTTTCCCGTTTGCCTTTTTTGCTGTGGTCTTTCACGCCTTGCGCGAGCGCTGGCCGCTCGCGTTTTTTGCGCTCGGCTTGGGGGCGCTTTTGTCCCCCCTCCCCCACGCGGCATCCTTTGCCGCTTTTCTCCCCTTGTTTTTTCTCGCGTACCATGGGTTGGCCGCGCCCATCCGAAGCACGCCTACCTATCTCGGGCTCGTCGTCGCCGGAGCGGTCGTTCTGGCGGACGGAGGGGTTCGCGCCTTCGTCTCGCGTACCTTTGCCGAAGTGTGGCCGTTTGCCCTCCTCAACGGCCTCCTCGCCTTCGCCCTCGTGTTCATCTTTTTGCAGGCGTTGCCGCTCCTCGTGCACCGAGGTTTCGGTTTTGCGATTAGCCACGAGGAACTCGTGGCGTTCCTCATCGTCCTCGGGTCGCTCCTCACGGGCATGCTTGGAGTGGACGTAGGGGGTATCTCCCTCGGGCACATCGTAAGCCGCGGCTTTCTTCTCCTCCTCGCGCATGCGGGCG
The DNA here is from genome assembly GCA_003050565.1 of Brockia lithotrophica. Lineage (NCBI taxonomy): Bacteria > Bacillati > Bacillota > Bacilli > Thermicanales > Thermicanaceae > Brockia > Brockia lithotrophica. The sequence goes on along the minus strand of PEBW01000006.1, from coordinate 111,250 downwards.
GAGCTACGGTTGGCGCGACGGCCGGGGTTCTCCTTGGGCTTGTCATGGGCCTCGGCGATCTTTCCTACCTCGAGCAACTCAGCCTCCTCGCGTTTTCCGGTCTCCTCGGCGGTCTTCTACGTCCCGTAGGAAAGGCGGGAACAAGCCTGGGGTTTTTCCTCGGTGCGGCCCTCTTTACCCTTTTGCGGGACACCCCGGAGGTCCTCTGGTCTTCGACGATCGCTTCCCTTTGGGCCCTAGGACTCTTTTGGCTCGTTCCTGAGGCGGTGGAGCGGAGTATCGCCCGCCTTATCCCGGGGAGTCCTTCATATCTCGAAGAAGAAGAGCTACACTTTCGAGAGGTGCGCGCTGCCGCTGCGGAACGGATCCGCCGCTTTGCCGACCTCTTTGCGCGGATCGGCACTCGGCTCGGCGAAGGGCGTCCGGCGGATGCCGAAGAACGAAAGACGGAGGCCCTCGTAGGTTCCGTCGCGCGTCGCGTGTGTCACACGTGCTTTCGCCGGGAGATCTGCTGGAAAAAGGAGTTCGAAGACACCTATCGCTTCTTCGCCTCGTTTGTCCGCAACCCCGCCGATGAAGAATTCCTGCGTTCGTGGCGGATCCGCTGTCCCCACGTGGACGATTTGCGCCGCGTCCTCGAAGAGGCTCGGGAAGAGGAACGTCTCAAGGAGGAGACCGAGCGTCGCTTCTTCGAGGTGCGCTTGCGGGCCGCGGAGTACCTCGGCGGTCTTTCTCTGGTCCTCGGCGGGTTTGCCGGCGAACTCGATCGCGAACCGCGTCCCCTCCGGCGCCGCGCAGAAGAACTCGCCCGTGCCCTCGAACGCGAAGGGTACCCCGTGCACTCGGTCGAACTCCTCCGGCACGAGCCGGGCCGCGTGGAGGTCCGCGTCGCCCTTCTGGGAGAAGTTTCTCCCGGGGTCACCGCAGCGCTCTCGCGCCTTCTCGGAGAACCCCTCACCCTCGCCAAGGGAGGACTCGAGGTGAGGAGCGGCGGGCTCCTCGTAGCCCGCTTTCTCTCGACAAAGCGCTACCACGTAGAGGTGGGCGTCGTTCAGGCGGCGGCCGGAGGCGGGGTGTTGAGCGGGGACAGCACGTTGGCGGTGGAGCTTTCCCCGCGCCTCTACCTCGTTGGGCTAAGCGACGGGATGGGGAACGGAGAGCGAGCTCGCTTCGCGTCGCAGACGGCGGTCGACCTCCTGCGAGAGGCGCTCGCCGTGGGCGTCGCCGAAGACTTCGCCCTCCGCACCGTGAATACCGTCCTCGCCTTGCAGGCGGACGGCGAGCGCTTTGCCACCCTCGACTTCGCCCTCGTCGACCTGCGCACGGCGGAGGCAAAATTTCTCAAAGTCGCGGCCCCGCCGACTTTCATTCGGCGGGGAGACCGCGTCTTTACCTTGGAGGGGAGAAGTCTGCCCGTCGGGGTCTTCCCCGACGTGCACGTGGAGCCGCTTGTGCGCAAGCTCGTCCCCGGTGACCTCCTCGTGTTTTTGAGCGACGGGGTGTACGAGGCTCGGCCCGAAGAGGGCCGCGACGCCTGGTTTCGCCAGGTGATTACGCGTATCGACGCCGAGGATCCCCACGTCGTCGCCGACCTCATCTTGGAAAAGGCCATGCGTCTTACGGGGCTTTCCCCCAAGGACGACATGACCGTCGTCGCGGCGCGCATCGAAGAGGTTCGTCTTCCCTGGGCCGTGTTTTCCCCCCGGGAAGTGCGCGATCACCTGGAAGGCGTATCGTGATCCGCGCGGAGGCGCCAAGCGCGCAAACGCCGGGGTTCGTGGAAGCAAAGGGGAAAAGGGGATATAATGCTTCCAGGGCAACCCTTCCGTCCCTTCACGGAACACAAGAGCCTCCGGGCTCTTCGCGCAAGAGGCGTCGCGGGCACGGCTGGCTTGTCACTCTTTGCTGCGTAAGGAGAGGTCGCGTTTTCGGGCGAGGGACGGCGTGCGTGGGAGAGGAGGAAGGTCTTGTGCCGCTGGAAGAACTCGGAGCGCCGGAGGCCGTTCCGGCATGGTTGTGGGAAGAACGGCTTCTCGCACCGTACGAGACGGTCCTCCTCGCGGTCTCCGGCGGGGTAGATTCCATGACCCTCCTCCACCTTTTCCGCTTTCTCATGCCCATCCCCGTTCGCCCCGTCTGTCTCCACGTCGACCATCGGCTGCGGGGTGCTGCCGCCGTGGAAGACGCGCGCTTCGTTCGCGCCGTTGCCGAAGCGTGGGGAGTGCCGTGTTTCGTGTACGCCCTTCCCTTTCCTCCGGCCGGCGGCAACGTCCAGGGAACCGCGCGCGCCTTGCGCTACGATCTCTTCGCGCACGCGGCCCGGGAGGCCCGGGCTTCGGCCGTGCTCACCGCGCACAACCTCGACGACGTAGTAGAGACCTTTTTCCTGCGCCTTTTCCGAGGCGCAGGTCCCCGGGGTCTCGGAGGAATCCCGGTGGTTCGTCCGTTGTTCGACCGACGCCTCCTCCGCCCCCTCCTTCCCGTCCGTAGGCGCTCCATCGAAGCCTATGCCGACCGCCATGGGGTACCTTGGCGGGAAGACGCCTCGAACCGGTCTCTCGCGTACGTTCGGAACCGCCTGCGCCATCTCCTCCTTCCTCTGGTGGAGGAGCTTGCACCGTCGGCGGCGCGCCACGTCGTCCGCCTCACGAACGTACTCGGGGAGGATGAGGCCTTTTTGGAGGAGGCGGCGCGGAAATTCCTCCGGAGGCGTCTTCTCGCCTTTCCCGGTACTCTCCTCGTTTGCTGGTCGGCGCTCGCGGGACTCCCCTTGCCCGTCCTGCGACGTGCGGTCCGCTTGGCCTGGGCGGAGCTTCGCCGCGGCCGCGCGTCTCTCACCTACGAGGACGTGCAGGCCTCCCTCGAGGTGGTGCTGGGGGAGCGGCGTGCCGTGAGCTTGCCGGGAGGCGTGACCGTGGAAAGGCAGGGTGGGTACGTCCTGTGGGTGCGCGAAGGGGAGCGCAGGGCATACGCCTCCGCCGTGAATTGGCCGGGAACCGTGCGGATTCCTTCCTTCGGGTGCTCCGTACGCGTCCGGCACCTGAGTGAAAGTGCAGGTGCTGCGGACGAGGACGAAGAAGACGAAAAGGAAGTAGCGTGCCGCGCGACCCTTTCCCTTTCCCCCGACCTGCCCTTCATCTTCCGATCGCGGAGACCCGGGGATCGCCTCGAAACGCCGTGGGGCCCGCGAGAAGTGCGCGAACTCTTGCGGTTGGCGGGGGTTCCTCCCCGCCTGCGGGAAGCTTGGCCCGTGGGTGAACAGGGGGGGCGAATCGTGTGGGTACCCGGTGTGTCTTCGATGCCGACGGGAGGCGTACCGGGGGAAAAAGTCGTAGTCGACGTCGGATGGTGCACGTCGCCTTTTGTACGGCGGTTTTGGCGGCATTTTTGCAAACGTCGAAAGGGGAGGTGAAGCCCGCCCGCGGGCCCGTCCATGGAATCGCTTTTAGACGACATCCAGTCCGTCCTCTACTCCGCCGAGGACATTCGCCGCCGGGTGAAGGAACTCGGCACGGAACTCTCTTCGTGGTATCGGGATGAGGTACCCCTCGTCGTCGGGATCCTCAAGGGGGCTTCCTACTTTCTCGCCGACCTCACGCGCGAGATGCCCATCCCTCTGGAAATCGACTACATGGTCGTCTCGAGTTACGGCACGTCGACGCGCTCTTCCGGCGTCGTGCGCATCCTCAAGGACCTAGACTACGACATTTCGGGCCGGCACGTCCTTCTCGTCGAAGACATCATCGACACGGGGCTTACCCTTCGCTACCTCGTGGACATCCTCGCGCGGCGAGATCCCAAGAGCCTGAAGATCGTCACCCTCCTCGACAAGCCGGCGCGCCGCAAAGTCGACCTCGTCCCCGACCTCGTGGGCTTCACCGCCCCCGACGAATTTCTCGTCGGGTACGGCCTCGACTACGCGGAGCGTTACCGCAACCTTCCCTTTGTCGGGATTCTGAAGTCCCGCGTCTATGCGGAAAAGCGGTAATCGCACCGCGCGGCGCTCGAGCGCTTTGCCCCTTTCGGGGGGTGTGCTAAAATAACTTGAACCCCGGGGGATTCTAGGAGGAGTGACCGTATGTCGCGGATCTTTCGCCACACCTTTTTTTATGTACTCCTGGTTCTCATGACCATAGGGTTCGTCCAGCTCATCATCGGCCAAAGCCGGGTCACCGAGGAAATTCCCTACAGCAAGTTCCGCGAGTACCTCCTTCAAGATAAAGTCGAGTCTATCCGGTTGTCCGTCGAGGGACAGAGTGTCCTTTACATTGAAGGCGATCTCAAGGATGTCGAACAGGGGAAGAAGAGGTTCATCGCGCGGGCTCCCCTGTTTGCCGCGGACCTCTACACGCTCATCGACCAAAAAATCGACGAGGGGAAGCTCAAGGTCTACCAGGAAAAACCGCGGGAAACCGGGTACTGGCTTCAAGTTCTCGTCTCCTTCGTCCCCCTCCTCCTCATTCTCTTCCTCGTGTTCTTCATGATCAACCAGTCTCAAGGCGGCGGCGGGCGGATCATGAACTTCGGGCGCGCCCGCATACGCCAGTACCAACCCGAAAAACGCCGCGTGACCTTTGAGGACGTCGCCGGCGCCGACGAAGAAAAGCGAGAACTCGCCGAAATCGTCGACTTTCTTAAGGACCCGCGCAAGTACACCGCGCTCGGCGCCCGCATTCCCAAGGGTGTGCTCCTCGTGGGTCCGCCGGGAACGGGGAAGACCCTTCTCGCCCGCGCTGTCGCCGGGGAGGCGGGGGTCCCCTTTTTCTCCATCAGCGGTTCGGACTTCGTGGAGATGTTCGTCGGCGTCGGCGCGGCGCGGGTCCGCGACCTCTTTGAGACGGCGAAGAAGAACGCCCCGTGCATCGTCTTCATCGACGAGATCGACGCCGTAGGCCGCATGCGCGGCGCGGGTCTCGGCGGCGGGCACGACGAGCGGGAACAGACGCTCAACCAGCTCCTCGTGGAGATGGACGGCTTCGAGCCCAACGAGGGAATCATCGTGATGTCGGCGACGAACCGACCCGACATCCTCGATCCCGCCCTCCTTCGTCCCGGCCGTTTCGACCGCCAGATCACGGTCCACCGCCCCGACGTCAAGGCGCGGGAAGAGATCCTCAAGGTACACGCGCGGAACAAGCCGCTCGCCGACGATGTGGATTTAAAGACGATCGCCCGCCGAACCCCTGGGTTTACCGGCGCCGACCTCGAAAACATCCTGAACGAAGCGGCCCTTCTCGCGGCACGCCGGGGGGCGCGGCGGATTACGATGCAAGACGTGGACGAGGCGATCGACCGCGTGATCGCCGGGCCGGCAAAGACGAGCCGGGTGATCAGCGAGCGGGAAAAGCGCTACATCGCCTACCACGAGGCCGGACACGTGATCGCCGCCTACTACGCTTCGCCGGAAGACGTCGTACACAAGGTGACCATCGTCCCTCGGGGGCAGGCGGGGGGGTATGCCGTGCCCCTGCCCAAGGAAGACGTCTTCATCCCCACGAAGAGCTACCTCGAGGCGCGGCTCCTCGTGCTCCTGGCCGGTCGCGTCGCAGAAGAGATCGTCTTCGGCGACGTTTCCGTAGGCGCGCAAAACGATTTCGAGCGCGCGACGGAGCTGGCCCGCAGCATGGTCATGGAGTACGGGATGAGCGAGAAGCTCGGGCCGATCCAGTTCGGCCGCCGGCACGGCGAGGTGTTTCTCGGCCGCGACCTCGGCTTGGAGCCGAACTACTCCGATGCCATCGCGTACGAGATCGACCTCGAGATCCAACGGATCGTCCGCGAGCAGTACGAGCGGTGCAGGGAACTCCTCACGGCCCACCGCGACCAACTCACGACGATCGCGGAAGCGCTCCTCAAGGTAGAAACCCTTTCCGGCGAAGAGATCAAAGCCCTTCTCGAACACGGGCGCACGGAAGACGGGCGCATCGTGGCGGAGCGCACGGAGGACGGGGTGCGCGTCGTCGTGGAAGGGGAAAACGGCACGGACGGTTCCGAGGGCGGCGCATAAAGCGCCCACACGGGCGAACGGTTTGGTCCGCGGGGAAGGGGGGTGGGGCGCGGGGCCCCACCTCTGCGTTGGGAGGGGGAAGGCGTGAGCATCTTCGCCCTCGACGTGGGCAATACGAACGTTACGGCCGGGATCTTCGTCCGGGGAGAGCTCGTACACGTCTTTCGCTTTGCGAGCGACGCGCGGCGGACGGCGGACGAGTGGGTCGTCCTCTTCACCCACGCCCTTGCGCGCGCCGGGCGACTTTCGGGGGAAGTCGAAGGAGTGGTCTTGGGGAGCGTCGTCCCTCCCCTTACGTCTTCCCTGCGCGAGGCGGCGCGGGCGCTGTTCGGCGTCGACCCCTTGATCCTCGGCCCCGGCGTGCGAACGGGGATCCCCATCCGCATCGACAACCCCCGCGAGCTCGGAGCCGACCGATTGGCCAACGCCGTCGGTGCCCGAGAGCGCTACGGCGCTCCCGCCATCGTCGTGGACTTCGGTACGGCGACCACTTTCGACGTGATCGGCGCGGATGGTGCCTACGAAGGGGGGGTGATCGCCCCCGGCGTGGAGATCGGAATGGAGGCCCTCTTCACGCGCACGGCCAAGCTCCCCAAGGTCGCTCTGGAAGCTCCTCCGAGCCCTCTGGGGAAGAACACCGTGGACGCCCTTCAGGCAGGACTCTTCTACGGGACGCTCGGCCAGGTGGAGGGAATCTTGCGGCGCCTCAAGGCCCTTCTCCCGAGTTCGACGCAGGTCATCGCCACGGGGGGGCTGGGGGAGCCCTTCGCCCGCGCCTCCCGGGAAATCGACCGCTACGATCCGGAACTCACCTTGTACGGCCTTTGGACGGTATACCGGAAAAACCGGATGCACGACGTATGAGGTGAAGCAGATGGCCAAGCAAACCCCGCGCGTCCGCCGCCTCCCTCCTCTGCCGCCGGAGCGTCTGCGCGCCTACCTCCGGGCAACGGGGGCCGACGCTACGGGCGTCGCCCTCATGGCCCCCAAAGGGGAAGTGGTTCTCTTCTGGATCGAGAGGCTTTCCCTGAAGGCGGCAAACCTCCTCAAGCAGGAGGCCCTCGCCGCCGGCGGAGACCTCGCCGTGCACCGCGGGGTGGCCGCGCTACGCGTCGAAACTACGGACGCCCTCCTCCTTCTCCCGCGGAAGCGCCTCTCGCCGTTTCTTCGCAAGTTAAAGTCCCAACCTTTCGGGCTTGCGGAACTCGCGCGCCTGCTCGCGGAGGCCGTGCGCGCGCCGCGCCGGCAGGAAATCCCCCTTCCCCACGGGGCGTCGCCGCTCGTCGTCGGTGAACGCCCCCTCGTCATGGGGATTCTCAACGTCACGCCGGATTCTTTTTCCGACGGGGGGCGCTTCTTCTCCCCCGAGAGCGCCGTACGGCGGGCGTGGGAGATCGCCGAAGAGGGGGCCGATCTCTTGGACGTCGGGGCGGAGTCTACGCGCCCCGGAGCCACGCCGGTCGCTCCCGAAGAGCAGTGGCGGAGACTCGAGCCCGTCCTCTGCGCCCTTCGGAACTACCCGTTGCCTATCTCCGTAGATACGCGCTCCGCCGCGGTCGCCGAGCGAGCTCTCGCCTGCGGCGCACACATGATCAACGACGTCTCCGCCCTCGCCGACGATGCGGCGATGCTCCCCCTCGTCGTCCGCAGCGGAGTGCCCGTGGTGCTCATGCACCGCCTGGATTTTGCGGAAGAAGAGCGGCGAGAGAACCCCCTTTCCATGCGGGCGGTCATCGCCGACCTTGCGGCGGTTATCGAACGCCTGCTCGAGGCGGGAGGAAGGCGAGAGCAGGTCATCGTCGATCCCGGATTCGGGTTCGGCAAGACGACCGCCGACAACCTCGTCCTCCTCCGCGACCTCGAAGAGCTCGTCGCCTGGGGCTATCCCGTGCTCGTAGGCGCAAGCCGCAAGCGCTTTTTGGGGGCCATCACGGGCGCTTCGGTCGCCGAGCGTTTGGAGGCAAGCCTTGCTGCCGCCGTCCTCGCCGCCGCCCGCGGAGCGCACATCCTCCGCGTCCACGACGTCGCGGCGACGCGTCGCGCACTTCAAGTCGTAGCGGCGGCGGCATACCCGGAAGCGTGGCTCTCTTCGAGGTGATCGAGATGGGAGATCGCCCCGACCGTCCTTCGGACCCGTGGGCAAGCGACGCCATTTTCCTTCGCGGCCTCCTCTTTTACGCCCACCACGGCGTGCGTTCCGAGGAGCGGGTGCTCGGCCAACGGTTTCGCGTAGACGTCGAGCTCTTTCTCTCCTTGCGAGAGGCCGGCAAGAGCGACCGCCTGCGGGACACCTTAGATTACAGCGAAGTATACGCCGTGATCGCCGAGGTCGTCGAACGCACGCAGGCCCGCTTGCTCGAGAAGATCGCCGACACCATCGCCCTTTCCGTCCTCCGTCGATTTCCTCGGGTCGAGGGTCTCGTCGTCGTGTTGGAGAAGCTGAGCCCGCCTATCCCCGGGGCGATGGAAGCCGTGGGGGTGCGCATTGCCCGCACGAGATCGGACTTCGCCTCCGAGCTCGCGAACTCCGCCGCTTCTGCGCTCCCGGTCACGCCTTCGGGCGGAGAGGTCGTACATCCCGAACCGTCGGAACGGTCGTAGGCGGGCATCGGCCGGCAGGGCATGCCTCCGGTGATGAACTGGGGAGGTCGCCGAAAGCTTCAGAATCCGGTGTTACCGGTACGCTGCACGAAGGCGGGGAGAAGGCATTGGCGCACCTTTGGATCGCGCTCGGTTCCAACCTCGGCGTGCGGCTCCGGAACCTCGCCTGCGCCCTGAACGCCCTGCGAAAAGAGTTCGTACTCCTCGCGGTTTCTCCCGTGTACGAGACGGAGCCGTGGGGGGTGGAGGGGCCACAGCCTCCGTACCTCAACGCCGTCCTCCACGCGGATGCCGGGGATCGTCCTCCGGAGGTCGTGCTCGACCGTCTCGAACAGCTCGAGCGCGCGCTCGGGCGTGATCCCGCAGAAAAGGGGAAGGTCCTCCCGCGCCCCCTCGACGCCGACCTTCTCCTCTACGGCGACGTCGTCCGGGATTCTCCTCGCCTCGTACTTCCCCACCCGCGGATGTGGGAACGCCCCTTCGTCCTACGGCCCCTCCTCGACGTGTCGCCCGACCTTCGGGACCCGCGATCGGGGGAAGCGGCGATCTCGTTTTGGGCGAGGTTGCGCGAGACCGACCGCCGCGGAATCCGCCGGTGGTTTGCGGCGGAGGACCTCCTCCGTTTGTCCGACTTTCTTTGCGGAAGTTGATTTCCGCCGTCCGAGTCTCCGGACGCGTTTCGCACTGGGGAGGGATTTCCGTGCCCTGGAAGTTGGCGCACCTCACGCTGGAGACGCCCGTCGTCCTCGCTCCTATGGCCGGCGTGACCAACGTCGCCTTTCGCGTGCTGGCCCGGCGCCTCGGTGCCTCCCTCATCTACACGGAAATGGTTTCCGCCGACGGGATCGTCCGGCGGAATCCCCAGACGCGGCAGTTTCTCGTCCTCGATCCCGACGAGCACCCGGTTGCCCTTCAGCTCTTCGGCAACGACATCGCCGTTCTCGCCGAGGCGGCGCGCATCGTGGAGGCGGAGACGGACGCCGACCTCATCGACGTAAACCTCGGCTGCCCGGCGCCCAAAGTCGTAAAGAACTTCGCAGGTGCCGCATGGCTCCGTGAGCCGCGGCGTGTGGAAGCGCTCTTTCGTGCCCTGACCGATGCCGTACGCCTTCCCGTCACGGCAAAGATCCGCCTGGGGTGGGACGAACGTTCCATCACTGCCGTGGAGGTGGCCCGTGCCGTAGAGGCGGGGGGTGGTGCGGCGGTGGCCGTGCACGCGCGCACGCGGGCGCAAGGGTATTCGGGAAACGCCGACTGGAGCTGGATCCGCCGCGTCCGCGAAGCGGTGGCCATTCCGGTGATCGGAAACGGAGACGTCCGTTCTCCTCAGGACGCGAAGCGGATGCTCGAAGTGACGGGGGCGGATGCCGTGATGATCGGGCGCGCGGCTCTGGGGAACCCTTGGATCCTCCACCGCACGGTGCATTACCTCCGGACCGGCGATCTCCTCCCGGAACCGACACCGGAAGAGCGGGTCGCCCTCGCCCGCGAACATCTCCGGCGCCTCCTCGCGCTCAAGGGGGAAGCCCGGGCGGTGCGCGAGATGCGACGCCACCTCGCCTGGTACCTGAAGGGTTTGCCGCAGGCCGCCCGTCTTCGGGAAGAGGCGGTTCGCGTCCAAACCCTCGCCGACGTCGAGGCGTTCTTTACCCGCGTGCGCGAAATCTCCTTCTCCCGAAAAGAAACCCGGACTTTTTCGTAAAGGCAGACCGGGCTGCGGACACGCCGTTGACAACGGAGGTTCCCGTGGCTACAATGGGCGGTAACGCCGACGCGCACAAAGGAGTCCGCAGGACCCTCTGCCTTGCGCGCCCTCCGCGGGCAGGGGGAAAGGGGGAATGCAGCTTGGCGGACAAGGAGTTTTTCCTCACACCGGAAGGGTACCGCAAGCTCGAAGAGGAACTCGAATTCCTAAAAAACGTAAAGCGCAAGGAGATAGCAGAAAAAATTAAAACTGCCATCGGCTACGGAGATCTCAGCGAGAATTCCGAATACGAAGAAGCCAAGAACGAGCAGGCTTTCATCGAAGGGCGTATCCTCGAACTCGAGAAGATGTTGCGCAACGCGCGGATCATCGAGAACGGAGGAGACTTTGGCGTAATCCACGTGGGCAGCACGGTCCTCGTCCGGGATCTCGAGTTCGACGAGGTGCTCGAGTTCACGATCGTAGGTTCCGCCGAGGCAGACCCGTCGGAACATCGGATTTCCAACGAGTCCCCCGTAGGGCGGGCCCTCCTCGGACGTCGTCCGGGAGAAATCGTGGAAGTCAGCGCGCCCGCCGGCGTAATCCGCTACGAGATCCTGGAGATCAAACGGGACGGTGCCGCGTGAAGTCGTCGCGGCCGTGCGCGTTGGAGGAGGACGGCTGGGCGTGAGCGAAGAGCGGTTCACAGGTGTCACGCCGGAAGAGGAGCTGCGCGCGAACCGCCTGCGAAAGCTTGCCGCGCTGCGGGAGAAGGGGATCGACCCCTTCGGCGCGCGCTATCCGCGGACGGCTCTCGCGGCCGACCTTCACGCGGCCTACGACGGTTTGTCCGGCGAAGAACTCGAGCGATACGGGAAGCGCGTGCGCGTAGCCGGCCGCCTCATCTCGAAGCGTGTGATGGGGCGGGCATCCTTTGGCCATCTTCAGGACATGAGCGGACGAATTCAGATTTACGTCCGGCAGGACGAAGTCGGCGAGAGCCTCTACGCCCTCTTTCGCGATGGCGACGTGGGCGACTTTTGGGGCGTCGAAGGACCCGTGATGAAGACCAAAACCGGGGAAACTACGGTGCGCGCCGAGGCGCTCACGTTCCTTACCAAGTCTTTGCGGCCGCTGCCGGAAAAGTACCACGGCCTTAAGGACGTGGAGACGCGCTACCGGAGGCGATACCTCGACCTCATCGTAAACCGCGACGTCTTCGACGTCTTCGTCGCCCGCACGAAGATCCTGCGGGCGATCCGCCGTTTTTTGGACGAACGGGGATTTCTCGAGGTGGAGACGCCGACGCTTCAGACCATCGCGGGAGGTGCCGCGGCGCGTCCGTTCGTCACGCACCACAACGCCCTGGACATGCAAATGTACCTGCGCATCGCCATCGAACTCTACCTCAAGCGCCTCATCGTCGGCGGCGTGGAAAAGGTGTACGAAATCGGGCGCGTATACCGAAACGAGGGCCTCTCCACGAAGCACAACCCCGAGTTCACGATGCTCGAGCTCTACGAGGCGTACGCGGACATGGAGGATATGATGCGTCTCACGGAGGAGCTCCTCGCCTTCGTGGCGAAGGAGGTCCTGGGAACGACACGCATCCGATACGGGGAGTGGGAAATCGACCTTACACCGCCCTTCCGGCGCGCGCGCATGGCGGATCTCATCCGCGAGGTCACGGGCGTTGACTTCACCCGTCCTATGGACGACGCGGAGGCCCGTCGCCTCGCGGAACTCCACGGCGTCGTTCTCGAACCTTATCACACCTTTGGGCACGTGGTAAACGAATTCTTCGAGCAAAAGGTCGAAGGCCGGCTCATCCAGCCCACGTTCGTGATCGGCCATCCCTTGGCCGTGTCCCCGTTGGCGAAGACCGATCCCGCCGACCCGCGCTTTACCCTCCGGTTTGAGCTTTACGTCGCGGGCCGGGAACACGCAAACGCCTTTTCCGAGCTCAACGACCCTTTAGAGCAGCGGGAGCGGTTCCTCGCGCAACTCGAAGAGCGTCGTCGCGGGAACGTGGAAGCTCACGCCTTGGACGAGGATTTTCTGGAGGCGCTCGAATACGGAATGCCGCCTACGGGGGGTCTGGGCATAGGCATCGACCGACTCGTGATGCTCCTCACAAACCAACCGTCGATTCGCGACGTGATCTTCTTCCCCCACATGCGCCCGCGTTCCGAGGGAGAGTAAGAGAAGGGGCCTTCCATGGAGTGGATTGTGGACGAACACGTACTCCTTCGCCCCGTGCGCTGGTACGACGCCGAGGAGCTGTACATCGTCTTGGACGCCCACCGCGCATCCCTTGCTCCCTTTCTTCCTTGGGTCCGCACGACGACGTTGCGCGACGTGTATGCCATGATAGAGGCGGCCCTGCGCCAAGAGGAGCGCGGCGAAGGTTATCAGACGGTGATTTTGTACGATCGGCGGATCGTCGGCTTCCTCGGGATGCACCGAATCGACTGGACGCATCGAAACACGTCCCTGGGCTACTGGCTCGCCCCTCCCTTTCAAGGGCGCGGGATCATGACGCGCGCGGTGAGAGTGCTCGTGGAATACGCCTTTCGCCACATGCGCCTTCACCGGATCGAGATCCGCGCGGCAGTGGAAAATACGCGCAGCCGACGCGTTGCGGAGCGCTTGGGGTTTCGTGAGGAGGGCGTACTCAGGGAAGTGGAGTGGCTGGGGGATCGTTACGTGGACCACGTCGTGTACGGCCTCCTGGAGAGCGAATGGCCGTCGAGGACCGATCGCGTTTGAGGCTACGGGATCGCATTCGGACTTTGCCTCGGCTTCGTCGCGTGGGCGTGCAGAAAGCCGCCTTCCGAGGCGGAGAAAGAGAGGGTAGACGCCCGTGATTTTTTTGCGTACGGAGACTCCGGAAAGGTTCGTCCGGGCTTACCCCCTGACGACGGTTTTTCTGACCCTCATCCTCGGGACGTACGTCTTTTCGCGCCTGCTCGTTCCCCTCGGGCTCGAGGGTCCTTTGTACGCTTGGGGCGCCTTCGATCCTTCGAGCTTCGTCCGCGGGCAGTTCTGGCGCCCCGTGACGGCCGTCTTCCTCCACGCAGACTTCCTCCACGTGCTCTTCAACGCCTTTTACGTCTACCTCCTTTCTCCGCCTATCGAAACCCGCGTGGGAAAGATGGGGTACCTCCTCTTTCTCTTCACCGCAATCGCCTCGACGACCCTCTTCCTCCTCGTGACCTCGTCACCTCCCGTAATCGGTGCATCGGGGATCGTCTACGGCTTTCTCGGCCTCTACCTCTACTACATCTGGAAGCGGGCGATTTGGATCGATGCCGCTTCTCGGCAGGTAGTCCTCTTTCTCCTCCTCTTCGGGTTCGTTCAGAGCTTCATCCCCGGGATCAGCTTCTTCGGCCATGTCGGGGGGTTTCTGGGCGGTTTCTTTTTCGGTGCCCTTTACCACGGGGGAAAGTACTATCCCTTTTCCTAGGGCGGGGGCGACCCTCGAGCTCCACACCGAAGACGTAAAAGCGGCATACCCCTCTGCGCCGCGAAGGGAGAGAACGAAACGTGGGAGGACTTCGCTTTGTCGTTTTCGACATGGACGGAACCCTTTTCGACGCCTGGAGCGTCGCCTTTCCCGCCTTTGTCCACACCTTCCGTGCCCTTCGGGAACGCGGTGTTGCCGTCGCCCTCCCCCCGGAGGAAGACCTCCGCAAGACGTTGGGGATGACGTATCGGAAGATGTGGCGCACCCTCCTCGGGTTCGACGATCCGGAACTCGCCCTCTGGGCCGACCGTACGATGCGCGCCAAAGAACTCGAACTTTTGGAGGCGGGCGAGGGAAGACTCTATCCCGGAGTGGTGGAGGGAATTTCCGAACTTGCGGCATCAGGGCTGGCCCTCTACATCGCTTCGAACGGGGAGGCGAACTACCTGACCAAGATCCTGGAGCGTTTTTCTCTTCGGCCGTATTTCTCCGGAGTTTACGACGCCTTTTCGTTTCGTGTTGTCCGAAAAGAAGAACTCGTAGGCCGAATTCTGGACGAGCACGGCCTTTCGCCTGCGGAAGGGGCAATCGTAGGGGACCGCGTGAGCGACGTGGAAGCGGGGACCGCGCACGGCCTGCACCGCATTGCGTGCACGTACGGATACGGATCCCCGGAAGAGCTCCGGGGCGCAGATGTGTACGTCCAAAGCTTTCCCGAAGCGGTCCGTGTCCTCCTTGCGCGGAAGTCGCAGGGGGAAGTGGGAGGCGGAATCTCTCCCGCGTGAGCCGCTTTCGTCGGGGGAGGAATGAAGGAACGCCCCGGGGAGCGGTGGCGCCCTTTTCTTGCCAGGAAGGCAGAGGGTGTGGTATACTTCAAACATCAGAGATAGTCAGATAAGGCTCCCTCCGTACTTCCGGGATTTCTCCGGCCCGAGGTTCCGGGTACGCTAGGAAGTGCGAAGGGTCGAGGCGGAGGGAGGGGATGAGGATGGCTTCGCTTGCCGATACCATCGAAGCGTACCTCAAACGCCTGCTCGACGAAAGCCCGACCGGGACGGTCGTCGTCCGAAGGTCGGAGCTTGCGGAGATCTTCCGCGTCGCCCCTTCCCAGATCAACTACGTGATCTCTACGCGCTTCACCTTGTGCCACGGATATGTAGTCGAGAGCCGGCGGGGGATGGCGGGGTTTTTGCGCATTGCCCGCGTCGCTCTTCCCAAAACTTGGGGAAAACTCGTCGAGCGCGTTGCGGCGGAGGGGACGAAGTTCTCGTACCACGAAGCTCAAGGCCTTCTGGATTTTCTCGTGCAGGAGGGGGTTCTCTCGCGCGAAGAAGGGGAACTCGTCGGGGCTCTCCTTGCCCCGGAAGTCCTCGGCGGCCGGGCGGAGGAGCGGGACTTGTTGCGCGGGAGGATTTTGCGCCGCCTTTTGGAGGTTCTCTCCTTACGCGCGGCGGAAAGGGGGAAAGGGGATGCTCTGTGAACGCTGTAAGAAGCGCCCGGCGACGGTCCACATCACCAAGGTGGTCGGCGATCAGAAGGTGGAGCTCCACCTGTGCGAAGAGTGCGCGCGCGAGCTGGGAGAGCTCCCTCCGCCGTTTCCGGAGGAGTTTAAGCCCTTCGTGGAAGGTCTGCAACCGTTTTCCTCGACGTTTTTTCCTCTTCCCGAAATGCTTCAAAGTTTCTTCGGGTCGCTCGGCGGAAAAGAAGGTTCTCCGCGGGAGCGAGAAGACGACCTGCGTTGTCCGAAGTGCGGGATGACGTGGCGGGAATTTCGGGAAAAAGGGAAGTTCGGGTGCAGCGAGTGCTACGAGGCCTTTCGTCCACGCCTTGCGCCGCTCTTTCGTCGCATCCACGGGGCAAGCGAGCATCGGGGAAAATCCCCCGCCCGCGACCCCTCTTCCCACCTCAAAAAAAGGCTCGAGGAGCTTCGCGCGGAACTTCGACGCAAGGTCGAAGAAGAGGCGTACGAGGAAGCGGCGCGGATCCGGGATGAAATCCGCTCCCTTGAAAACGAGCTCGGCGGCCGGACAGGCTAAAGGAGGCGGATGGTATGGCGGAAGAACGCGCGCGTTCCTTTGCTCCCCTGGGCGGCGAGGTGGACCGATTTCTCCGCACCCCCCTCGGAACCGCCCTTCGGGAAGAGAGGTCGGAAGGGGACGTGGCCGTCTCTAGCCGCGTACGTCTCGCGCGCAACCTTCGGGAGTTTTCCTTTCCGACGGCCATGCGGACCCGCGACGCCCAGGCGGTGCTCGCCCGTGTGGAATCCGCCCTCGCGTCCTTTCCCGATGCGGCGCACTACGTGCGGATCCGTATGGGGGAGATCCCCCCCTTTGCCCGGGGGATTCTCGTGGAAAAGCACCTCACCAGCCCGCTTTTGGCGGAAAACCCCTGGGGGGCCGTGGTCGTCCGCGACGACGAGGCGGTAAGCCTCATGGTAAACGAAGAAGATCACCTTCGTCTGCAGGCCTTTGCGGCGGGACTTGCCCTGCACGAGGCCTACCGCGAGGCGGACCGCGTGGACGATCTTTTGGCCGAGCATCTGGACATCGCCTTTGACCCGCGCTACGGTTTCCTCACCGCCTGTCCCACCAACGTGGGGACGGGGATGCGGGCATCTGTGATGCTCCACCTTCCCGCCCTCGCGCTCACGCGCACCCTGGGTCAGGTCGTCGAGGCCGTGCAAAAGGTTGGACTCGTCGTGCGCGGGATCTACGGCGAGGGAACGGAGGCGGAGGGGAACCTCTACCAAATTTCCAACCAGGTGACCTTGGGCTTGAGCGAGGGCGAGCTCTTGGAAAACCTCCTCGGCATCGCCCGCCAGGTCATCGAACAGGAACGCCGCGCACGGGACGCCCTCCTCCGCGAGGATCGCGTCGCCTTGGAAGATAGGATTTACCGGAGTTACGGAATCCTCACCTCCGCCAGGCGCATTGCCACGCGCGAGGCGATGGAGCGCGTCTCCGACGTCCTCCTCGGGGTGCATCTCGGACTCGTGCGAGGCATTCCGCCCCGTGCGCTGCGCGAACTTTGGGTGATGATCCGCCCCAATTTCCTTCAGTACGCCTTTGGCGAGAGTTTGGGGCCTGCGGAACGTGACGAACGGCGGGCCGTGCTCATACGCCGCCACCTCAAAGAAGCGATGGCACGCGGCTAGAGGCGGGAATTTCCGCTGCATTCGGCGAAAAGGATACGCAGGAGGAGGCGGCGGGAGCGCCGCGCGTCGTGGTTGCCACTTCCGCTCCTGTTGCAGAGCGTTTTCTCTCGCCTACCGCCGCGGTTTTTTGCCCGAGAAGACGTGTAGGATTTTCCCGGGAGGTGGATTCCATGATGTTTGGTCGGTTTACCGAGCGCGCGCAGCGCGTCCTCGCCCTTGCCCAGGATGAGGCAATCCGGTTGGGGCATTCGTCCATAGGCACGGAGCACATCCTTCTCGGCCTCATCCGCGAGGGAGAAGGAATTGCCGCTCGCGTGCTCAAAAACATGGGGCTTTCGTTGGAACAGATCCGCGAAGAGGTGGAAGGCCTCGTAGGCCGCGGGACGGAGCGACCGACCAGCACGACGTACACGCCGCGGGCGAAGAAGGTCATCGAACTCGCCTTTGACGAGGCGCGGAAGCTCGGCCACACCTACGTAGGTACGGAGCACATCCTCCTCGGGCTCATCCGCGAGGGGGAAGGCGTAGCGGCCCGCGTGCTCGCAAACCTGGGTGTGAGCCTCACAAAGGCGCGTCAGCAGGTGCTACAGCTCCTCGGGACGACGGAATTTGCCCAGACCTCCGGCCAGCCCGCCCAAAAGGGTTCTTCTACGCCGACGTTGGACGCCCTCGCCCGCGACCTCACCGCCCTCGCCCGCGAAGGCGAGTTGGACCCCGTGATTGGGCGGGAGAAAGAGATCGAACGCGTCGTCCAGATCCTCTCCCGCCGCACGAAAAACAACCCCGTGCTCATCGGAGAGCCAGGCGTGGGGAAGACGGCCATCGTCGAAGGGCTCGCCCAACGCATCGTCGCCGGTGAGGTGCCGGAAATCCTCCGCGACAAGCGCGTGATGAACCTGGACATGGCGACCGTCGTTGCCGGTACGAAGTACCGCGGCGAGTTCGAAGACCGCCTGAAGAAGATCCTCGACGAAATCCGGCAGGCAGGGAACGTGATCCTCTTCATCGACGAGCTGCACACGCTCATCGGCGCCGGAGGAGCGGAAGGGGCGATCGATGCGTCGAACATCCTGAAGCCCGCTCTGGCTCGAGGGGAGATTCAGGTCATCGGGGCGACGACTTTGGACGAGTACCGGAAGTACATCGAAAAGGATCCGGCCCTTGAGCGGCGGTTTACGCCGATCCTCGTGGACGAACCTTCGCCCGAGGATACGATCGAAATCCTCAAGGGCTTGCGCGACCGGTACGAAGCGCACCACCGCGTGAAGGTCACGGACGAGGCGATCGAGGCGGCGGTGAAGCTCTCCCACCGCTACATCACGGATCGCTTCCTCCCGGACAAGGCCATCGACCTCATCGACGAGGCGGCGAGCCGCGTACGTCTCGATTCCTACATGGTTCCCCCGCAGATCAAGAAGCTCGAGCAGGAGCTCGAGGAGATCCGGAAAGAAAAAGACGCCGCGGTGCAGAGCCAGGAATTCGAGAAGGCGGCCGCCCTTCGGGATCGCGAGCAGAAGATCAAAGAAAAGCTCGAGCGCGAGCGCGCCGCCTGGCGGGAGAAACAAGGACGGACGGATGCCGAGGTGACCGCCGAGCACATCGCCCAAATCGTTTCCAGCTGGACGGGAATTCCCGTGCGCCAGCTGCAGGAGGGCGAAAGGGAGCGCCTCCTTCGCCTCGAAGAAGTTCTCCACCGACGCGTCATCGGGCAAGACGAGGCGGTCGAGGCGGTGGCGCGGGCGATCCGCCGCGCGTTTGCAGGTCTTAAGGACCCCAAGCGTCCCATCGGGTCGTTCATCTTCCTCGGTCCCACGGGTGTGGGGAAGACCGAACTCGCGCGAGCGCTTGCCGAAGCCCTCTTCGGAGACGAAGACGCCCTCATCCGGGTGGACATGTCCGAGTACATGGAACGGCATACGACGTCGCGCCTCATTGGAGCGCCGCCGGGCTACGTCGGCTACGAAGAAGGGGGACAGCTTACCGAGCGCGTGCGGAGGAAGCCTTACTCCGTGATCCTCCTCGACGAGATCGAAAAGGCGCACCCCGAGGTGTTCAACATCCTCCTGCAGGTCCTCGACGACGGACGCCTTACGGACGGCAAGGGGCGAACCGTGGACTTCAAGAACACGGTGATCATCATGACCTCCAACGTCGGCCAAGAGCTCATTCAGCGCGGAACGCGCCTCGGCTTTACGGCCCAGCACGACCGCATCGACTACGAGACGATGAAGTCTCGGGTCCTCGAAGAGCTTCGGCGCACCTTCCGTCCCGAGTTTTTGAACCGCATCGACGAGATCATCGTCTTCCACCCCTTGGAGAAAGAACACATCGAAGCGATCGTCCGTCGTCTCGCCGACGAGATTGCCGCCCGCGTAAAGGAGCAGGGGATCGAAGTGACGGTCACCGAGGATCTCATCCGGCACGTCGCCGAGGTGGGATTCGATCCTCAATACGGCGCCCGCCCCATTCGCCGCATGCTCCAACGCCTCGTGGAAGACCGTCTTTCGGAGGAGCTCCTCAAGGGGACGATCCACGCCGGCGACCGCGTCGTGCTCGACGTAAAGGACGGCGAGGTGGTGGTCATCCGGGAAGCGCCCGTAGGTTGATCGGCCCGGCCACCGGGAACGTGTCCCGGTGGCCGGCCTTTCTTTACGTGCGAGAACCTGAAGAGCGGAACTCTTTTAGAAAGGGCAGAAAACTATTCAAGTTTCGGGTCCCCCCTGTGGATTTTTGAGGAAAACGACGATACACTGAAGGGGAAAGGCGGGCGACCGTCCAGGGCAAACGACGCGAAAGCGTCGGGCGCAAAGCTAGAGGGGCTACCGCGGAGGGAAGATTCCCCCGCCATGCCAGCCAGCTGCCGGTCTGCCGGGAATGCGGTCGCCTCACACCGTTTCGAGGTGAGGTGACGGGAGATGCTCCGGAGACGCTCCGCGTTGGCGATCGGTGTACTTGCCGCGCTCCTCCTCGTCGGCGCCTCTTTCGTCTACGCACATCCGGGAGGTACGTGGGGAAACGTGAAGAAGGCGTTGGGCATGGGATCCCCGACGGAAGTTCGGGGATCGGTTCTCGTTGCCCAGGACGCTCCCCCGAAGACCGGCGCAAAGGAGGAATTCGGGAAAAACGAGGTTTCCCGGGGTTCGTCGGAAGATCAATCGGAAGACCAAGAGGAAGTCGACTACCCGGACGGGAAGTCCGTCTCCTCCGACGAGAAGGTGAAGGAGGAGACGAAGACGGGCAAAAGCAAAGAGCGCAAGGCGGAGAAAAACCAAGAGCGCGAGTCCACCTCGGAGCGGGCTCGGGCACGGGAACAAATCCGCGTGACGCACGAGGCGAAAATGCAGCAGATTCTCGCCCGGGCGCGCGGTACCGCGGTGGAGGAAGAGATTCTCGCCCTTCCCTCCCTGAAGCTGCAGGAGCTCGAGGCGAAGCTTACGGACCCCGGCGTGCAAGAAAGGTTTTCTGAGGAAGAGGCAAAGATCCTTCGAGAGGCAATCCATGAGGAGCTCCAATACCTTCACCGCCTGTTGGAAGTTTCCCTGTAATTGCGGGAAGTAGGCGTTCGCGATTTTGGCAGCGTGTAGGCGGTGGTCCGCCCGCCGCAGGAGGGGGTGGGCGGACCTTTCTTCCCATCGCGAAGAGAAAGCGCGGCTCTTCGGTCAGAATCGAAGAATCGGTTTCTTGAGGAAGGTGTCGCTCATGGACGAGAAGGGTCGGGAAAGCGCCTCACCTTCGGCGGGCTTCCCGGACGAGGGTAAAGGTCGGGTGGGGAACCGGTTTCCGTCCGAGGGAGGTCCCTCTTCGGCGACGATTCGCGATGTGGCAGAACTCGCGGGGGTATCCGTCGCTTCCGTCTCCCGGTACCTCAACAAAAAAGGATACGTGGGGCAGGAAACGGCGGCGCGCATCGAGGCGGCCATTCGCGCCTTAAAGTTCGAGCCCAACGTAGTCGCGCGGAACCTCGCCCGCGGGCGGAGCGGTACGATCGCGATTCTCGTTTCCGATCTCGAGAACCCCTTTTTCACGCTGCTCCTCAAGGCAGTGACGGAAGAGGCGGCGAGGGAAGGGTACGGAGTCCTCGTGTGGACCTGCGGGCAGAAGGCGGGGCAGACGCTCACCGATCTTGCCCGCCGGCGTTTGGTGGACGCCCTGATCGTGGCCGCCCACGGCATTTCCCAAAACGAGCTTCATGTTCTGGGGAAGCGCGGGATCCCCATGGTCATGTTGGACCGCGCGCCGGCCTTTTCGAAAAGCGTCGCCCTGCGGGTACGCGATCGCCAAGGAGCCCGAGATGCCGTGCGGCATTTGTGGGAGCAGGGGTACCGAACCATCGCCCATGTGGCAGGTCCCCTCGGGTACGTTCCGGCCCGCGAACGCCTGGGGGGTTACGTGGAAGGGCTTTTGGAAGTGGGGGCTCAGCACGACCCCATCTTCGTAGAATCGGATTTCACCTTTCGCGGGGGGGTTACGGCGGCGCGGCGCCTGTTTACCGAGCATCCGGAGGTCGACGCCGTCTTTGCCGCAAACGACCTCATGGCCTTGGGAATCCTCAAGTTTACGGCCCATCTGGGAAGAAAGGTTCCCGAAGAGGTGGGAGTCGTCGGATACGATGGGATCCCCATTGCCGAAATGGTCGAACCCGAGTTGAGCACGGTCGCCCAACCCATCGAACAACTCGGGCGGAAAGCCGTAACCGTCGCCTTATCGCTTTTGGAAGATCCCGGGAGAGAATTTCGAGACATGTGGTTTGACGTCACCCTGGTAGCTCGTAGCTCGTCCCGTCGCCCGGGGCGAGCGTGAATCCGTTCATCGCCGGTAGGTCAGACGAAGACGATGGTCTTGTTTTCGTGGACGAGGATTCGGTCTTCTAGGTGCCACTTCACCGCACGGGCGAGGACCGTCCGTTCGATGTCCCGGCCGATTTGTTTGAGGGTGGCGAGAGAGGCGCGGTGGGTGACACGTGCTACGTCCTGTTCGATGATCGGTCCCTCGTCGAGACCTTCGGTCACGTAGTGAGCGGTCGCTCCGATGAGCTTGACGCCGCGGGCAAACGCCTGTTCGTAGGGGTTTTTCCCTACGAAGGCCGGGAGAAAGGAATGGTGGATGTTGATGATGCGGTTCGGGAAGCGGCGGACGAACTCCGGAGAGAGGATCTGCATGTAACGGGCGAGGACGAGGAGGTCTGGACGGTACCCCTCGAGAAGGTCGAGGATGGCCCTTTCCGCCTCTTCTTTTTTACCGCGTTCCACGGGTACGTGGTGGTAGGGAACGCCGTAAGCCGTAACGGCATGGGCAAGGCGCGTGTGGTTGCTCACTACGGCGACGAGATCGCCGGGGAGTTCTCCGTTTCGCCAAAGGTGCAGTAGCTCGAGAAGGGCGTGGTCGGCGAGAGAAGCGAAGACGACCACGCGCTTGCGCCGAGAGGCAAAATGGAGTTGAAAGTCGATGTTCCAGGACTCGGAAACTTCGCGAAGGGTTTTCTCGAGTTCTTCTCGCTTTTCCTCGAGTCCTGGGAGCAAAAATTCCACGCGCATGAACAACCGTCCGCCCCAAGGAGCCGTAGTGTGCTGATCGAGCTCGACGATGTTTGCCCCTAGACGGGAAAGAGCTCCCGCAACGTTGGCGACGATACCCGGCCGGTCGACGCAGGTGAGGAGTATGCGCGCCCGATCTGCTTCCACGAAGCTCCTCTCCTTCCCGCGCACGAAGTGTGTCGGAGGCTATTGCCCTTGGGTGTCCCTGGAAAGGCATCGCGTGGAATACCATACGCTATTGTGCAGGGGAGGGCAACAGGGCCCCCGGGAAAACATCGTCCTCTCTCCGGTTTTGGGCAATCGGAAAAAAATGAATACGTGTGTGAAAAAAATTCATAGGAACTTATCTTGCTCTTCTTCCCCCTCGTTTGATAGCGTCGTAGGTGCGGGTTGTCCTCCGGGAAGGAGGTGAGTCTATGCGGCGATTCGCGGCGATCGCAACGCTCCTCCTTCTCGCGTTCCTCCCGGCAGGCTGGGCCTCCTTGTGGTCTTGGATTTCAGAATTGAATTCCTGGTATGCGGGCGACTTGAGCGGGTCGTCCAGCGTGCGGGTGGATTGGAACGGGCAGAGCGTGGAAGTGGTGTCTCCGCTTTCCGAAGTTGCCCCAGGGAAGTTTGGCGCCTCTGCCACTTACGTAGGGGAGAAAAACGGAGTCACTATCCGCGCGGAATCCTCGACACAGGTGTGGTTGCCCAAGCTGTCGGAAGGAAAGTAGGACAAGCTGTACGCGATCGACACAATCTTGGTGAGGAGGGATTCGGCCGTGAAGGTAGGGCGGAAAAGTCTCCTGGCGGCGGTCTTGTCCGTGGCCCTGCTCCTCCCCGTGGTTCCCGCATTTGCCCAAGGGAACGCTCTGGGGGATCTTCTGACGGCGGTGGGTCAGCTCGTCGGGTCGACGGAGGTAAACGCGCAGGCGAAAGCGACAATCCAGACGGGTGACGTCAGCGTTACGGCGGTTGCGGCGACGAAGGAGACGGCGGGAGGTCTCACGGGAGTCGTAACCTCTCTCATGGGCGGGAGCACCCAGGCGGGAGCGTACGCGACGTACGACCAGTATTCGGCTAAGGCGAGCGTGAACGCCGACTGGGGTCTCGCGTCTACGACGCGGGCGCTCGGTGCGCTCCTCGCAGGGCTCGGCGGGGCGTTGGCCGGGAAGTAACCGGGAGCGGGAATCCGACTACCTCAACAAGCGGGGGGAAGGGAAACGATGAAGGTGCGCGTGGGAGTTGTTACGGCTGTATTGGCGCTCGTCCTCTTTGCTGGCGGCGGCTTGGCGTTTGCCCAGGGCAACGCCCTCGGCGACCTCCTCACGGCAGTAGGTCAGCTGGTCGGGGACCACGATCTCGGCGCCGTGAGCTACGTAGAGGCTACTACCCCGAATGCCGTCCTCACGGCGCAGGCGACCTACGGGAACAAACAGACGGGTCTTAACGGCCTCGTAGGCGGCCTTCTGGGCGGGAGCTACAGCACCGCTGCGGAGATCAAGGGTCCCAACAACCTCTCCGCCGGGGCTTACACGAACGGAGACTACGGCCTCGCCTCCACGGTTCGCGGCCTCTCCGCGGGTCTGGCAGGTCTTTTGAGCGGCGTTCTCGGAAAGTAAGCTAAGACCCCTCAGGGAGGTCGGAAAGCGGGTAGCCCCGGGCTACCCGCTTTTTCCTTGAATTGAAACGACACATGTGCTAGAGTTTGTCGTAGGGTTGTCCTAGGAACCGAAATTCGAATAATGGGGTATTTGCCCGGACAGCCTAAACTTCAAAAGATTCCCGATTACGGAGGGATCGGCATGCGTAGTTCCCGACGAAAGGTTGCTGCGTTTGTATTGTCCGCGGCCTTGCTCGTCCCGGCGATTCCTGCGTTTGCGCAGGGGAATGCGTTGGGTGATCTTTTGTCCGCCGTCGGGCAACTCGTGGGTTCTACGGAAATCAATGCGCAGGCAAAGGCGGGCATCCAAACCTCGGACGGAGTGCGCGTGACGGCAGTTGCGGCTACGAAGGAAACCGCCGGCGGTCTCACGGGAGTTGTAAGTTCTCTCCTCGGCGGAAGCACGGAGGCCGGTGCGTGCGTGACGTACGGAGAGTACTACGCCTCCTCGCGGGTAAAGGCGGACAACGGGCTTGCGTCCTCGACGCGGGCGCTTGGGGCGCTTCTCGCCGGACTCGGCGGCTCTTTGAGCGGAAAATAGCCCTTCGGAATTCGGAAAACCTTTTGCACCTCCTTAGGGAGTTGGGAAGGGGGAAGAAAAAGGTGTCCCTTTTTCGGCGTCCGCACGCACGTCTTTTTCTCGCGGGGATCGGTCTCTCCCTCGTCTTGTACGGCGTCGGAAGGCCCCTCGGTTTTGCAAGCGCTTCTAACTCTCTCGACGATCTCGCCGCCGAACTGCGCAGCCTCCTTCCGGCAAATGCGACGGAGCCATATCAAGTGAGCGGGGATCTCGCCACCACCACGTCCGGGATTGGGAAGACGGAGCAACACGCGACGACGCAGGGCACGTTTGCTCCCCCTGCCACCCTCCCTTCCTTGCCTTCTTTGCCGAGCTTGGGACCGGGGACCTTTCAACCGCCGGGCCATCCTATCGATTACCTGGGAAACGGTGGCGAGCAGTTCTTAAACGACACCTGCAAGCTCTGCCCGGATCAGCAACCCGCACCGCCCGACACGCCACCGGAGCAACCCGCACCGCCTGACACGCCACCGGAGCAACCCGCACCGCCCGACACGCTACCGGAGCAACCCGCACCGCCGTCTGAGCCACCTTCGCCACCGACGCCATCTGCGCCGCCGACGGAACCCCCCTCACCGCCTGCCTCAGAGGAACTCCCGCCACGGCAAGAGCGCGAAGTACGGGGAGAGGCGCCCGTGCTCCCGCGAACCGGAGAAGCGCTTGGTTTCCTGCACCTTTTTGGTGGCGCTGTTGCGCTCTTCGGGCTAGGAGCTTCTCTTCTCCGATGGAATCGGCGAGACGAGGGCTAACCTGCAGATCGTCCTATGGGCCGTTTTGCCTCCCTTCGGGGAGGTTTTTTTATGCGCACGTGCAGCACTGGCCGAGTCCTGGACGCTTCCTTGACAAATCGGTCTATGTTGCAATATGATTACATCTCATGGTCGTTGCCTCTCCTCTCCGCCTGTGGTATGCTTAAGACGAGCGTGCGAGAGGAGGGGTGTGTATGTTTCGCGTTGGCGATCGGGTCGTCTATCCCCTCCACGGAGCCGGAATCGTCGAGGGCATCGAAGAAAAGGAGCTCATGGGGGAGCGCAAGGCGTACTACGTCGTGTACCTTCCTCTCGGCTCGATGAAGGTCATGTTTCCCGTAGATCGCGTGGAAACCCTCGGGGTCCGGGAGGTCGTCGATCGTTCCAAGGTGGACGCACTTCCGCAGATCTTGAGCGCTCCGGATGAAGAAGAGTCTCTCCAGTGGAGCCACAGGCAACGGAGCTACCAGGAGCGGATTCGCACGGGTGACCTGTTCGAGGTGGCCAGCGTGTTTCGGACGCTCCATCGACGGGATAGAAGAAAGGGGTTGTCCGCAGGGGAACGGAAGATCTACGAACTTGCTCGCCAAATCCTCGTGAGCGAGGTCGCCTTCGTGCTTTCCGTAGATTTTGAGCAGGCGGGAGCGTGGATTGAAGGCTGGGTGTGTCTCGGAGAGTGAAGGAGTACACAAAAAAGCGGGGACACCCGATCCGCGAAAAGAGGGCGATGCGGGAGTTTTGGATGCGGGGAAACTGCCCAAAATGTGTACCGGGAGGTGATTTCCGACCATGCTCTTGCGCCGCGCCTTTCAAGTCTTTATGTCCCTCTTGGGCGGTGCGCTTGGGTACTATGTGACGACGTTTTTGCAGTTTTGGGAGCCGGTAGTATCCGCGTATGCCCCCTTTGTTGGGGCGGGGATTGGCGGGCTTCTTTTCCTGGGGCTTTCTTTTCTTTTGGCTTCCCCCTTTGAACGCGGAGTCTTTCGCCTCGAAGAGGCGCTCACCCGCATTCCGGCGGGCGACCTCCTGTCTGGGATTGCCGGACTTTTCGTAGGGCTTCTCGTTTCCCTCCTCTTGTACTGGCCGCTCAAGGAAGTTCCCGTGCTAAATCTCTTTGTACCCATCTTTTTATCCGTCTTTTTGGGATACCTCGGATTCAAGGTAGGGGCAAGCAAAAAGGAAGAGCTCCTCGCTTTCTTTCAAGTCGGGCGCGGCCGCGAACGCGGGCGCGAGCGGGAGAAAGAACGAGAAGACCGGGCGGCGCTTGCCGAACGATCCAAGGCGAACATTAAGATTTTGGACACGAGCGTGATCATCGACGGGCGTATCGCAGACATTTTGGATACGGGCTTTCTCGAAGGCGTGCTCGTCGTTCCTCTCTTCGTCCTGGAAGAACTCCAGCACATCGCCGATTCTGCCGACGTCCTCAAGCGAAATCGCGGACGGAGAGGGTTGGACATTCTCGCGCGCATGCAAAAGGCCAGGAAAGCTCCGCTCCTCATTTACGAGGGGGAAGCGGGGGAAGGACCCGTAGACATGCGTCTCGTAAAACTTGCCAAGAAACTTGGGGCGGCGATCCTCACCACGGATTTCAACCTGAACAAAGTTTGCGAGCTTCAGGGAATTCCCGTGTTGAACGTAAACGACCTCGCCAACGCTCTCAAACCGATCGTCCTTCCGGGAGAAGAGCTCACCGTGCACATCATCCGCGACGGAAAAGAGGAAGGGCAGGGAGTGGCGTATCTCGAGGACGGCACGATGATCGTCGTGGAAGATGGGAAGGCCCACATGGGAGAGCGCGTTGCCGTTGTCGTCACGAGCGTTCTCCAGACATCTGCAGGACGGATGGTGTTTGCGAAGCCCAAGTTGTACGAGAAGGCTTTGTAAAAAAGTGCAAAAGTGCAACGGTCTGTGCGAAAGGAAGAGCCCGCACCACGCGCTCTTCTTTTTTTGGTTCGAGGGTCGGTCGTCTGGCAGCCCCGGGAACGGCCCATCCCCTGAAATTCCGGTACAATGGACACGAGGGGCGAAAGGCTTTTGTTCGCCGTGGATTCGTGTAGGTCGTTTTCTCGAAAGGGGCTTCTTTCTCCTATGGGAGCTGTGGGTGTGGTACTCGTGGCGGCCGGGGAGGGAAGGCGAATGGGGGGGACCGTACGAAAACCCTTTCTCCCTCTCGCCGGCGTCCCCGTCCTCGTGCACACGGCCCGCGTATTTGCCCGCGTGTCGGACATCGAGGAAAGGGTGATCGTCGTCCATCGAGAAGATCTGACAAGGGCGGATTCCCTTTTGGCGTCCTACGGTATTCGGGGATTTCGCCTCGTCGCGGGCGGCGAACGTCGCCAAGACAGCGTTTTTCTGGGCGTTCGTGCTTTGTCCGACGAGGTGCACGGGGTGCTCGTGCACGACGGCGTGCGTCCCCTCGTAAGCGAAGCGCTCGTGCGGAAGATGGCGGTGTACGCGCGGGGGGGACGTGTCGTCGTGCCCGCCCTTCCCGTGAAGGATACGATTAAAGAAATCTCGGGGCGGCAAGTTTTGCGCACGCCGAAGCGAGAAAGTCTCATTCGCGTGCAAACCCCCCAGGCTTTCCCCCGTCTGGAGCTCCTGCGTGCCTTGGAAGAAGCGGAGCGTCGAGGTTGGGAAGTCACGGACGAAGCGAGCGTGTTTGAGCGCCTGGGGTTTCCCGTCTTTTGGACGGAAGGAGAGGAATACAACCTGAAGCTCACAACGCCTGAGGATCTCGCCATGGCGGAAGCCCTTCTCCGAATTTTGTCCGTGACCGGGAGCTCTACGGGGTCGAGTTCTCGTCATGAGGAGACAGGCGTGCCTCCCGCGCTTGAAGGTTCCGACGCCGAACCGTGAGGAGGGGATTGCCCTTGTTTCGGGTGGGCATCGGGTACGATGTGCACCGCTTTGCCGTCACGCGCCCGCTCGTCTTGGGGGGGATTTCCATCCCCTACGATCGCGGATTGGAGGGCCATTCGGACGCCGACGTGCTTCTTCACGCTCTGGCCGACGCCCTCCTCGGCGCCCTCGCCCTGGGGGATATAGGCGAACATTTTCCCAACACCGATCCCAGGTTTCGCGATCTGGACAGCACGGAGATCGTGCGGCACGCTTACGGTCTCGTGCGCGCGCGCGGGTACCACGTGGGGAACGTGGATGCTGTGGTCGTCGCGGAGGAACCGAAGCTTTCCCCGTACATTCCGGAGATGCGAAAGAGAATTGCCGAAATCCTTGACACTTCGTTGAACCGGGTAAGCGTAAAGGCGACGACCCCCGAGAGGCTCGGCGCCCTCGGGAAGAAAGAGGGGATCGCCGCTTGGGTCGTCGTCCTCCTTCTTTCCCCTACGGATTCGGCGGCGCACGACAAAGGGGGCCCGCGGTGAGATGTCCGGCGAAATCGATTGGTTTTCGCGCGGTTTTGCGCAGGCGGAACGCGTGCGGACGCGGTACGTACTTTCGGGTGGGCACCAGGTACTCCGGGGGGAAGACTTCGGAGCATTACTCGCTTCGTGGATCTTCGCGCGGTTGCGAGGAGGAAGCTTCGTCGTCCGCGTCCACGATACCGGGGAAGGGGGCGCGGATGCGCGGACTTGGGAGGAGTTTCGGCTTCTCGTGCGGGATTTTTCGCTGTCGTGGGACGAAGGGCCGGACGTAGGCGGCCCCTACGGCCCCTACCGCGTTTCGCGCCGACTCGAGGTGTACCGCCACTTTGCCGAACTCCTTCTTCGGCTCGGAAAGGCCCGAGCCTACCTGGTTTCCAAGTCTTCTCCCGGGGTTGCGGTCCCCGTATCCGCCGACCAGGTCCCCGCCGGGGGAGGAGCTCGGGAAGGGGAAGTGTGGATCGTCTATCCCTACGAGGGTCTCGAGTCTCCGTCATCCCTTTCTTTCCTCCCCCTCCCGGAGGGGCAGGCGGGGGTTTCTCTCGTGAGCGACCGGGGACGACCGAGTACGCTCTTTGCGGAAGTCGTCGACGACGCCCTTATGGACATCACGACCGTCTTTCTCCCACGCCCGCGCAGAGGGGAGCTCGCCCTACGGGAAGCTTTATTTGCCGCCCTTGGCTTTCCTCCTCCCGAGTGGCGGACGTTCCTTCCGGTGTTCGCGTTCGAGGAGTTTCGGTCGGTGCTCGCTGCGGAAGAGGTCTCCCCCTGTTCTTCCTCGGGACACCCCGCATCGGCGCTCCTCCGCGCATGGTTGCGCTTGACGGAGGCTAAGGACTGCCCGGCGCTTTCCCAAGTCACCCTCGACGCCGTTTTCCCCAGAATGACCCTTTCTTCGGAAGGGACGCAACGTCCTCTGTGAGCAGCACAGGATCGAAAACGAAGGGCAGGTGAAGGAGGATCGTGCTGCGACGACTTCGGGAGGATCTCGACGCCTTTCTCACCCACGATCCGGCGGCACGGAGCCGTTGGGAGATTTTGTTCCTCTACCCGGGCTTTCACGCCCTCCTCGCGCACCGGGTGAATCACGTTCTTTGGCGGGCGGGGTTGCGTTTTCTCGCCCGGGCGCTTTCGCAGGTCGTGCGTTTCTTTACGGGCATCGAGATTCACCCCGCGGCGAAGATCGGACGGCGCGTCGTGATCGACCATGGGATGGGCGTGGTCATTGGAGAGACGGCGGAGGTCGGGGACGACTGCGTGCTCTATCAGGGTGTCACCCTGGGCGGGACGGGGAAGGAAAAGGGGAAACGCCATCCGACGCTGGGACGGGGCGTCCTCGTGGGTGCGGGGGCCAAGGTGTTGGGAGCGATCACGGTAGGGGATTATGCGAAGATCGGCGCCGGCGCCGTGGTACTCCGGAATGTGCCGCCGCATGCGACGGTGGTCGGCGTCCCCGGGCGCGTCGTCGTGCGCCGGTCCATCGACCCCGCACAACCCCCCGTTCACACCCTCGACCACGGGGATCTACCGGATCCTTGTTCGGAGGGGATCGCCCTCCTCGAGGCGAAGCTCGCCGATCTCTTTCACGAGCTAAGGCGCCTGGAGGCGATTTCCGAGGCCCTCGAACTCACCCTCCGCGAGCGGAAGAAAAGCCCTCCGCGCGAGACCTAGAAGTGTTCCCTGGCGTCCTAAAGGGCGGCTCCTCTCTTCTGGGAGGGGAAGGGCCGACGCTTCTTGGGAAGGCCCCCGACCAAAGGCAGATTCCGGGAACTCTCCCGGTGGAAGCGAGGTTTGAACATGCCGGAAGGACCTTCCATCGACATCGTCTTTACCAACACCCTCACGCGGCGCAAGGAGCGCTTCGAGCCCCTTCGTCCACCCGAGGTGCGGATGTACGTGTGCGGCCCAACGGTGTACAACTACGTGCACATCGGGAACGCGCGCGTCGCCGTGGTTTTCGACGTGCTATACCGCTTCTTGCGCGCCGTGGGTTACCGCGTGACGTACGTACACAACTACACGGACGTCGACGATAAGATCCTGCGCGCCGCGGAAGAAAGCGGTGAACCTCCGGAACGCATTGCCGCGAAGTTCATACGGGCGTACGAGGAAGACATGGCCGCCTTGGGGGTTCTCCCGGCGACGATTCGGCCCCGGGCGACGGAGCACGTTCAGGACATGGTGCGTCTCATCGAACAGCTGATCGCGCGGGGAATGGCGTACGTCGTGGACGGTGACGTGTACTTTCGGGTGCGCGCCTTTCCCGAGTACGGGAAGCTCTCCGGACAACCGCCCGAAAAGCTCCTCGCGGGGGCACGCGTGGAGGTCGACCCGCGGAAGGAGGACCCCTTGGATTTCGCCCTGTGGAAAAAGGCCAAGCCGGGGGAACCTACGTGGGACGCTCCCTGGTCCGCGGGCCGGCCGGGGTGGCACATCGAATGCTCGGCGATGTCCACGAAGTATCTGGGGGAGACCTTCGACATCCACGGGGGCGGGGAAGACCTCATCTTTCCCCACCACGAAAACGAGATCGCTCAGTCGGAAGGGGCGACGGGGACCCCCTTCGTACGCGTGTGGATGCACGTTGGCTTTGTGACCGCAGGAGACGAAAAGATGTCGAAGTCTCTGGGGAACGTCGTCTTAGTCCGCGACCTCCTCGGGCAGACCGAGGGGAGCGCGATACGCCTCTTTCTCCTCGGCACCCACTACCGGAGTCCGCTCGCTTTTCGTTTCGAGGCGATCGCGCAGGCCGAACAGGCCCTCTTCCGCCTCCGTCTGGCGTATGCCGAAGCCGGAAGGGCTCTGGAGGGAAGCGACCCCGTGGCGAAGGAAGAGGACGTCGCCCGCCTTCTTCGCCCCTTCTGGGAAGCGCTTGCCGATGACTTGAATACGCCGAATGCCCTCAAAGTCGTCCACGAGACGGCCCGGAGCGTGTACCCCCTTCTCCAGCTCGAAGACGAGGAAAGCCGGCGGAAGCTGGCGGCAGTGCGCGAAGCCCTCGGGCGCATGGCGGACGTTCTCGGGATCGACCTCCGCCTCTCCGAAGTCGAACTCACCGAGGAGGAAGCTTCGCTCCTCGCCGAACGGGAAAAGGCCCGCCTGGCCCGCGACTTCGTAAAGGCCGACGCTCTCCGAGAAGAGCTCGTCCGGCGCGGCCTCATCGTCGAGGACACTCCGACGGGTCCGCGAGTGCGTCGGCGTCGGCTGTGACCTTTTGTTTTCGCAAAGGCGTCGGCTTGGGAGGGAGCGGCGTGCTCATTTACGGACGTCATCCGGTGCGCGAAGCACTTCTGCGGGGGGACGTCGTTGAGCGAATTTGGCTCCAAGACGACTTGGCGCACCGCACGCGGGAAGACATCGAACGCCTGGCCCGCGCCCGCGGCGTTCCCGTTCTCCATGTCCCGCGGCAGAAGCTCGACGAGCTCCTTCGCCGAGAGGCTCCCGATATCCCGCGGATCCGGCACCAAGGCGTCGCGGCGCGCATCGTCCTGCACGAAGGGCCGTCCCTTGCCGAGCTCGTCGCTTGGGTCACCCGCACGCGGACGGCGAAAGGGTCGGAGACCCCCCTTCTTCTCGCCCTCGACCACTGGGAAGATCCGCAAAACGTCGGTGCGGCCATCCGTACCGCGGTAGCCGTAGGGGCGGGAGGGGTGCTTCTGCCCGAGCGTCGAAGCGCAGGGGTTACCCCTGCCGTGGTCAAAGCCTCTGCCGGCGCGGCGCACATTCTCCCCCCTACGCGAGTTCCCAACCTTGTTCGGGCCTTGAAAACATTGCAGGAAGCAGGTGCCTGGGTGATCGGGGCGGTCATGGACGGAGGAAAGGATTATCGCCGGGCGGACTACACCTCTCCTACGGTTCTCGTCGTGGGAAGCGAGGGGCGCGGCTTGTCCCGCCTTGTCCTGGAGACATGCGACGAGCGCGTCGAAATCCCCATGCGCGGGGGGGTAGGTTCTCTGAACGCCTCGGTGGCCGCCGCCCTTCTCCTCTACGAAGCCTACCGTCAGAGATTTCCCCTTGCGTGAGATGGTTGACAAGCGGGACCGTTGGCGGAAGGTTCGTCTTTCGACGAACAGCTTGCGCGGCGCTGCCGGCCGCGGGAACGGGAGAGAAGAAAGAAAAGAACTTGACGAGTGCTGAGAAAGTTCGGCATAATGGACGTGTGATAACGGGTTGGCCAGGGGGGAGCGTTGTGGCGTTTGAGGTCCGCGCATCTTCCCCGGGAGACGTTTCGCCCGGGCCCCTTCGGGAACATACCCCCAGCCCCTCGCCGGAGAACACCGATGCTCGGAGTTTTTTGGAACACCGGAGCGACGAAGAACTCGTACGTCTCGTGCAGCTTGGCCGCGGAGAGGCGCTCGATGTATTGCTCGATCGCTACCGAACGCTCGTTCGCGCAAAGGCGCGGTCGTACTTTCTCGTCGGTGCGGATCGGGAGGATATCGTTCAAGAAGGGATGATCGGCTTTTTCAAGGCGATCCGGGATTTTCGCGACGATCGCCCATCTTCGTTTCGTGCCTTTGCCGAAATGTGCGTGACGCGTCAGATGATCACGGCCGTGAAGACGGCGACGCGACAAAAGCACATTCCGCTCAATTCCTACGTTTCCTTGGACAAGCCCATCTACGAAGACGAGTTTTCCGAACGCACGCTTCTCGACGTGTTGGGAGATGAGGTGGAGGCGGATCCCCTGGTTCACCTCGTGCGCGAGGAAGAGCGACGGGAACTGGGGGAAAAGCTCCGGGAAATCCTGAGCGATTTCGAAAAGAACGTCCTCCTCCTCTACCTCGACGGGAACTCGTACCAGGAAATTGCCGAGCGGCTTGGTCGCCACGTGAAGGCGGTCGACAACGCCCTTCAGCGCATCAAGCGCAAACTCGAGCGACTTCTCAAAACAAGTCCCGAGGAGCGCGGGAGATGAGCTGCGGCGCGACGCGCCTGAAACCGTTGACATCTCCTCCTTTCCGTGCTACATTCAACGGGTATGGGGGGGTGGGGTGACGTGCGCGTCGTAGTCACGATGGAGTGCACGCAGTGCAAGCGTCGGAACTACGCGACGACGAAGAATAAGCAAAAGCACCCGGAACGCCTGGAACTTAGGAAGTACTGCAAGTACTGTCGGACGCACACCCTCCACCGGGAGACGAAGTGACGGAGGAGGGAAGTTCGTGGGGGTTGCGGCGAGGATCGGGGCGGCGTACCGGCAGATGCGGGCCTTTTTCCGCGAAAGCGTTGCGGAGCTCAAAAAGGTTCGCTGGCCCACGCGCAAGGAACTCGCGACGTACACGTACGTCGTGCTCGTGACCGTTGCGGTCGTGGCGTTGTTTTTCTACGGGCTGGACGTGCTCCTCGCATTTCTCCTCCGAACCTTCCTCTTGTGAGTCCGGGAGGGGAGGGTGTGGACGTGGGCGAAGGGCCGCAGTGGTACGTTGTGCACACGTTTTCCGGGTATGAAAACAAGGTCAAGGCGAACCTCGAAAAACGCGTACAGTCCATGGGCATGCAGGACCGCATCTTCCGCGTGGTTGTACCCACAGAAGAAGTCGAAGAGGTAAAAAACGGCAAGGTCCACAAACACGAGCGCCGGATTTTCCCGGGGTACGTCCTCGTGGAGATGATCATGACCGACGAGTCGTGGTATGTCGTTCGGAATACGCCGGGCGTCACGGGATTCGTCGGTGCCCAGGGGCCCGGAATGAAGCCGCTCCCCCTCTCCCCGGAAGAGGCAGAGCGCGTGCTCGCCCGCCTCGGGGTGGAGGCTCCGCGCACGGAGGTCTCGTTTCGCATCGGCGATCGGGTGGAGGTGCGCGAAGGCCCGCTCGAGGGGATGTATGGCGTCGTAGACCACGTGGACGACCTCCGGAAAAAGGTCCGCGTCCTCGTGGACTTTTTCGGCCGCGAGACTCCCGTAGAGCTCGACTTCCACCAGGTGGAGCGGCACTGAGGGTTTTTGCCTTCCGGGAGGTCGCCCGTACGCGCGTCGCCTTCCGCCGGACCTTGCAACGCGTTTTCGGGCGTGGTAAACTCGGGCGACGGACGAAGAGCTGGCTTCCGAAGGCGGAAGGGGGGAGAACGCGTGGCGAAAAAGGTCGTCAAGGTCATCAAGCTCCAGATCCCCGGCGGCAAGGCTTCCCCGGCTCCGCCCGTAGGTCCGGCTCTGGGGCAGGCGGGCGTCAACATCATGGCCTTCGTCAAGGAGTTCAACGCCCGGACGGCGGACATGGCCGGTTCGATCGTGCCGGTGGAGATCACCGTCTACGAGGACCGCTCCTTTACCTTCGTGACGAAGACGCCCCCGGCGTCCGACCTGCTCAAGAAGGCCGCGGGCGTGGAGAAGGGGTCGGGAGAACCCAACAAGAAGCTCGTAGGGCGCATCTCCCGCGAGAAGCTACGGGAAATCGCCGCCCTCAAGATGAAGGACTTGAACGCGAATTCCCTCGAAGCGGCGATGAGCATGATCGAGGGGACCGCCCGGAGCATGGGCATCGTCGTGGAGGACTAAGGGTTGCGTGGGAGGGGTTTTCCCGTTCGCACCACGGAGGTGAAGGGTATGCCCAAGCGCGGGAAGAAGTACCAGGAAGCGCTTAAGCTTGTGGAAAAGGGCCGTCGCTACAGCGTGCGGGAGGCCGTCGAGCTGGTGAAGCGCACTTCGTACGTCTCCTTTGATGCGACGGTGGAAGCTGCGGTGCGCCTCGGCGTGGACGTGCGCAAGGCCGATCAGCAGGTCCGAGGGACGGTCGTTCTTCCCCACGGGACGGGAAAGACGATGCGTGTCCTCGTGTTTGCCAAGGGCGACAAGGCGAAAGAAGCGCAGGAGGCCGGCGCGGATATCGTCGGTGCGGAGGAACTCGTCGCCCGCATAGAGCAGGGCTTCCTCGACTTCGACGTCGCCGTAGCCACGCCGGATATGATGGGCCTCGTCGGTCGACTCGGGAAGATCCTCGGCCCGCGCGGACTCATGCCGAACCCGAAGACGGGCACGGTGACCACGGATGTGGCGAGGGCCGTGCGCGAAATCAAGATGGGGCGCGTGGAGTTCCGCACCGACAAGCAGGGAAACGTGCACATCCCCATCGGCAAGGTATCCTTTCCTACGGAACACCTCGAAGAAAACCTGCGCGCCTTCTTGGACCAGGTGAAGCGGCTCAAGCCCGCCGCTGCTCGAGGTCAGTACATCCGAAACGTCACGCTGAGCGCGACGATGGGTCCGGGAATTCCCGTGGATCTGAGCGAGATCGCCTGAGACGCGAAGAGGGCCAGGCCTTTGACCCGAATAGATCGGAGGCACCGAAGACGGAAGGTGCCCGCGGCGCCGCCGCGGCGTAATGGGGAGATCCCGCCTTCCGAGGTGCGCGTCGGTGAACCGGCGTTTGCCGCCATATTTTCGGTGCCCCGCCACGAGCGGGGGTTTTTTCGTGGCATGGCGGGTCAGAGGGGGGCCGGGAGGCTTCTCGCCGCAAAGAGGAAGGGGGTGAACCGGGTTGAGCCATTGGGTCGTAAAGGGTGCTGAGCGTCCGGAAAAGGTCGCTCTGGTCGAGGAGATCCGGGAAAAGATCGGTCGGAGCCAAGGGGTGTACCTCGTAGAATACCGGGGGATCCCTGTGGCCACGTTGTCCGCCTTCCGGAAGCGCGTCCGGGAAGTAGGCGGCGAGCTCGTCGTCTACAAGAACACCCTTTTCCGCCTCGCCGCTACGTCTGCGGGAATTCAAGGTCTGGAGGAGTACCTCGCGGGGCCGACGATCTTCGCCTTCGCCTACGGCGATGCTGCGGCGATGGCGAAGCTCCTCTTCGACTTCGCAAAGGAGCATGAAGGTTTTCAGGTAAAGGCCGGATGGGTGGAAGGGCGGGTCTACGACCGCAACGGTGTCGAGACGATCGCCAAGCTCCCGCCGCGGGAAGTGCTTCTCGCCCAGCTCGTCGGCGGGATTCAGGCTCCCGTCGCGCGGTTCGTCGGGACGCTCCAGAGCCTCATCCACACCCCGCTGCGGAACCTCCGGTACGGTCTCGAAGAAGTGGCCAAACTCAAGGCGCAAGCTTCGTAGCGAAAGGAAGGCCTTCCTAGAGGCGCCGCTCCAGAGCGCGCGCGTCCTACGCGCAGTACGTGCGCGTTCGAGCGATCCAGGAATCTGAGGAAAATAAAGGAGGATGGAACCGTGGACGTCAAGGCGTTCATCGAGGAGATCAAGAAGATGAGGGTTGCGGAGCTCTACGAGCTCGTCAAGGCCCTTGAAGAGGAATTTGGCGTGAGCGCTGTGGCTCCCGTTGCGGCAATGCCGGTTGCCGGTGCGGCGGCGGCCGCTCCGGCCGAGGCGAAGGCAGAAGAAAAGACCACGTTCGACGTAATTCTGAAGAGCGCCGGACAGGCGAAGATCAACGTGATCAAGGTCGTTCGAGAAATTACGGGCCTCGGGCTCAAGGAAGCCAAGGACCTCGTAGACGGTGCGCCTAAGCCGGTAAAGGAGGGCGTAAACAAGGAAGAGGCCGAGGCGATCAAAAAGAAGCTCGAAGAAGCGGGCGCCGAAGTCGAACTCAAGTAAACAGGGTTTCTCGCGGCGGGGCAGGAGAGGGGTTTCCTTTCCTGCCCGTGCCGTCTTTTCGCCTCTCCTTGGTTGAGTTCACGCGTTCGGAGGTGCACGCGTGGAGCACTACTTCACCCGCGATCCGGGAGGTCCGCACGCCCTGCGCCGCTTGGAGGTCGTCCTCCGGGGGGAGAAGTTGGTCTTTTGGACAGATCGCGGAGTGTTTTCGCCGGGGCGGATCGACCGGGGGACGCGGCTCCTCGCAGAGACGTTTCGTGCCCCAGGCGGAGCCCGGATCCTCGATCTCGGCGCCGGGTACGGAGTTTTGGGCATCGTAGCGGCCCGCGTCGTCCCGCAGGCAGAAGTGTGGATGCTCGAGGTCAATCGCCGTGCCGCCGAACTTGCGGAACGCAACGCCCGCGAAAATGGGGTGAACCGAGTCCACGTCGTCGTTGGCGAGGGTCTCGATGCCCTGCCCCACGACCTTAGATTTCACACGGTGCTCACAAACCCTCCCATTCGCGCGGGGCAGGCGCTCGTCTTTTCTCTGTACCGACAGGCCATTGCGCGCCTGATTCCCGGTGGAGAGCTTTGGACGGTCGTGCGCACGCGCCAAGGTGCCGAGCGGCACCTCGCTTTTCTCGCCGATGTAGCCGGGAAAGCGGAACTCGTGACCCGCGGCGGGGGGTACCGCGTGTTCCGTGCCGCACGGCGGGGGAACTTCGAGGGGTAGCCCCTTGCATCGGTTTCTCCCTCATGATAAAATACACAAATGCCATTGATCAGACGGGCGCATAACCTCCCGACGTTTGGGCACATACTGAGGGGATAGGTGGGCCCGCTTTTCTTTTTTGCGTCTGACCACGGGGTGGAGGTGTTGGTCCTTGGCGGGGAAGTGGGTCACCTACGGCCGTAGGACCCGGCGGACGTACTCGCGCCTGCCCGAAGTGCTCGAGCTTCCGAACCTCATCGAGATCCAACGCGCGTCCTACGAGTGGTTCCTTAAGGAGGGCCTTCTTGAGCTTTTTCGGGAGATCTCCCCGATTCAGGACTTCACGGGGACCCTCCAGCTCGAGTTCCTCGACTACACGCTCGGGGAGCCGAAGTACTCGGTCGAGGAGTGCAAGGATCGCGACCAGACGTACGCCGCCCCCCTGCGCGCTCGCGTACGCCTCATCAACCTCCAGACGGGGGAAGTCAAGGAGCAGGAGGTCTTCATGGGCGACCTCCCGCTCATGACGGAGACGGGGACGTTCATCATCAACGGGGCGGAACGGGTGATCGTGAGCCAGCTCGTGCGCTCACCCAGCGTGTACTTCTCCGAGCAGGTAGACAAAAACGGGAAGCGCACATATGGAGCTACCGTGATCCCTAACCGCGGGGCTTGGCTCGAGTTTGAGGGGGACTTCCGGGACGTCCTCTACACGCGCGTGGATCGCACGCGCAAACTCCCGGTGACGATCCTCCTGCGCGCTTTGGGCTTTTCCACCTCCTACGAGATCGTCAACCTCTTTGGGGACGACGTCCTCCTCGCGAACACCCTCGACAAGGACAACGTGGACAGCGCCGAGCGGGCGCTCGTGGAGATCTACGAACGTTTGCGGCCGGGAGAGCCGCCCACGGCGGAAAACGCCCGGGCTCTCCTCGTGAGCCGCTTCTTCGATCCGCGGCGCTACGACCTCGCTCCGGTCGGCCGATACAAGATCAACAAGAAGCTCTCCTTAAAGAACCGCCTGCTGGGGCTCCGCCTCGCAGAAAACCTCGTGGATCCGGAGACCGGCGAGCTCCTGGCGGAAGAAGGTCGGACGATTGACCGCCGTCTCCTCGACCGCCTGATCCCCTACTTCGACCGCGGCTTGGGCGAGAAGGTATACCGCCTGAGCGCCCCCTTGGGGGAAGAGCGGGAAGTGCGGGTTCAGGAGGTGCTCGTCTACTCGCGCACGCAGGAAGGGAAGATCGTCAAGGTCATCGGGAACGGGCGGATCCCCGAGGACGTCAGGGTACTCACGCTGGCAGACATCGTGGCTTCCGTGAACTACCTGATAGGATTGTACCACGGAATCGGTACGACGGACGACATCGACCATCTGGGGAATCGGCGCGTGCGCGCCGTGGGCGAGCTCCTGCAGGGGCAGTTTCGCGTCGGGCTCGCGCGCATGGAGCGCGTGATCCGCGAGCGCATGAGCATCCA
This sequence comes from Brockia lithotrophica, assembly GCA_003050565.1. NCBI lineage: Bacteria > Bacillati > Bacillota > Bacilli > Thermicanales > Thermicanaceae > Brockia > Brockia lithotrophica. Next base: position 71,740 of record PEBW01000006.1, on the reverse strand, counting down.
GGACAACGAGGGGGCTACGCCGGCGAGCTTGATCAACATCCGCCCCGTCATTGCCGCGATCAAGGAGTTCTTCGGTTCGAGTCAGCTTTCCCAGTTCATGGACCAGACGAATCCCTTGGCGGAACTTACGAACAAGCGGCGCCTGTCCGCCCTCGGTCCAGGGGGTCTTACGCGGGAGCGGGCGGGCTTCGAGGTGCGCGACGTCCACCCCTCGCACTACGGACGGATGTGCCCCATCGAGACGCCGGAAGGTCCCAACATCGGGCTCATCAATACCCTCGCCACGTACGCGCGGATCAACAAGTACGGGTTCCTCGAGACCCCGTACCGCCGCGTCGATCCGGAGACGCGGCGCGTGACGGACGAGATCGTCTACCTCACGGCGGACGAAGAGGAGCTTTACACGATCGCCCAGGCCAACGCCCCCGTAGAGGAAGACGGGCACCTCAAGGACACGCTCATCGCGGCGCGGCGGGCGGGTGAAATCGTCACCGTCCCTCCGGATCAGATCGATTTCATCGACGTTTCTCCTAAGCAGCTCGTTTCCGTCTCTACGGCGTGCATCCCCTTCCTCGAAAACGACGACGCCAATCGCGCCCTCATGGGCGCGAACATGCAGCGCCAGGCGGTGCCCCTCCTCGTACCCGAAGCGCCGCGCGTCGCTACGGGCATCGAGCACCGTGTCGCCCTGGACTCCGGCGTCCTCGTCGTCGCGCGTCACGACGGCATCGTGGAGAAGGTCACGGCGCGGGAGATCCACGTTCGGCGGATCGAGGTCCGGGACGGAGAAGAAGTCCTCGGCGACGTGGACATCTACCGGCTTGTAAAGTTCCGGCGTTCCAACCAAGGGACCACGTTGAACCAGCGTCCCATCGTGCGCCGGGGCGACCGCGTGAAGAAGGGAGACATTCTCGCCGACGGTCCGTCTACGGAGCAAGGGGAGCTCGCGCTCGGGCGCAACGTGCTCGTCGCGTTCCTCCCTTGGGAAGGGTACAACTACGAAGACGCGATCCTCTTGAGCGAACGCCTTGTCAAGGAAGACATCTTTACTTCCATCCACATCGAAGAGTACGAGATCGAGGCGCGGGAGACGAAGCTCGGTCCCGAGGAGATCACCCGCGACATTCCCAACGTCGGGGAAGACGCCCTGCGCAACCTGGACGAACGGGGCATCGTTCGCATCGGGGCGGAAGTGAAGGACGGCGACATCTTGGTCGGGAAGGTCACGCCCAAGGGGATGACGGAGCTCACCGCCGAAGAGCGACTCTTGCACGCGATCTTCGGGGAGAAGGCGCGCGAGGTTCGCGACACGTCCCTCCGCGTCCCCCACGGAGGAGCGGGGATCGTCGTCGACGTCAAGGTCTTCCGCCGCGAGGACGGCGACGAACTGCCCCCCGGGGTGAACATGGCCGTGCGCGTCTACGTCGCCCAAAAGCGCAAGATCTCCGTCGGCGACAAGATGGCGGGCCGCCACGGAAACAAGGGCGTCGTCTCTCGAATTCTCCCCGTAGAAGATATGCCCTTTTTGCCCGACGGGACGCCCGTGGACATCGTCCTCAACCCCCTGGGCGTTCCCTCGCGGATGAACATCGGGCAGATCCTCGAGACGCACCTCGGTTGGGCGGCGGAAAAGCTTGGAATCTGGGTGGCCACGCCCGTCTTCGACGGAGCGAACGAGTACGACATCTGGGAGACGTTGCGCGAGGCGGGGCTTCCGGAGGATGGGAAGACCGTGCTCTACGACGGGCGCACGGGGGAGCCTTTCGACAACCGGGTGACCGTGGGCGTGATCTACATGCTCAAGCTCATCCACCTCGTCGACGACAAGATCCACGCTCGCTCCACGGGGCCGTACTCCCTCGTCACGCAACAGCCCCTAGGCGGGAAGGCGCAGTTCGGCGGCCAGCGGTTCGGGGAGATGGAGGTGTGGGCCCTCGAAGCCTACGGCGCAGCGCACACGTTGCAGGAGCTTCTCACGGTGAAGTCCGACGACGTCGTGGGCCGCGTCAAGACGTACGAGGCGATCGTAAAGGGGGAAAACATTCCCGAACCTACGGTTCCCGAGTCGTTCAAGGTGCTCGTCAAGGAACTGCAGAGCCTGGCTCTCGACGTGCGGATCCTCGACCACGAGGGAAAGGATGTCGTCCTGCGCGAGGATCTCCTGGACGAGGAGACGCGCTACGAGAAGGCTCTCTTCTTCCCGCTTACGGTGACGCCGGAATCCGGGCACGAGTGAGGAGGAGGTATGTCGGTGGACGTCAACCGCATCGCGGCGATTCAGATTGGCCTGGCGTCGCCTGAGACGATCCGCTCCTGGTCGTACGGCGAGGTGAAGAAGCCGGAGACGATCAACTACCGAACCTTGCGGCCGGAGCGCGACGGGCTGTTTTGCGAGCGGATCTTTGGACCTACCCGGGACTACGAGTGCGCCTGCGGCAAGTATAAGCGTTCGCGCTACAAGGGGATTGTATGCGATCGCTGCGGCGTCGAGGTGACGACGTCCCGCGTCCGGCGGGAACGCATGGGCCACATCGAGCTGGCAGCGCCCGTGGCGCACATCTGGTTCCTCAAGGGGATCCCGAGTCGCATGGCCCTGATCCTGGACATGTCTCCGCGGGCGCTCGAGGAAGTCGTCTACTTTGCTTCGTACGTCGTCCTCGACCCCGGACTCACTCCCCTCGAAAAGAAGCAAGTCCTCTCCGAGCGCGAGTACCGCAACTACCGGGACAAGTTCGGCGACGCCTTTGTCGTGGGAATCGGGGCCGAGGCCATTCGCTCGCTTTTGCAGGAGATCGACCTCGAGGCGGAAGCGGCGAACCTCCGCGAAGAACTCCAGCGGGCGCAAGGCCAGCGGCGCGAGCGGATCATCCGACGCCTGGAGGTCGTCGAGGCGTTTCGCCAGTCGGGGAATCGGCCCGAGTGGATGGTCCTCGAAGTACTTCCCGTGCTCCCGCCGGAGCTTCGGCCCATGGTGCAGCTCGACGGTGGGCGCTTTGCGACGAGCGATCTGAACGACCTTTACCGGCGGGTGATCAACCGGAACAACCGCCTCAAGCGGCTTCTCGAGCTCGGCGCTCCGGACATCATCGTGCAGAACGAAAAGCGCATGCTCCAAGAAGCGGTCGACGCCCTCATCGACAACGGACGACGCGGCCGTCCGGTCACGGGCCCGGGGAACCGACCGCTCAAGTCCCTTTCCCACATGCTCAAGGGAAAGCAAGGGCGTTTCCGCCAGAACCTTCTGGGGAAGCGCGTCGACTACTCCGGGCGTTCGGTCATCGTGGTCGGGCCCAAGCTCAAGATGACCCAGTGCGGTTTGCCCAAGGAAATGGCTCTTGAGCTCTTCAAGCCCTTTGTGATGCGCGAACTCGTCCGCCGCGGTTTGGCGAACAACATCAAAAACGCTAAACGGCGCGTGGAACGAGCCCGCCCGGAAGTGTGGGACGCCCTCGAAGCGGTGATCAAAGAGCACCCTGTGCTTCTGAACCGCGCCCCTACCCTCCACCGTCTCGGGATCCAAGCATTTGAACCTGTGCTCGTGGAAGGTCGGGCGATTCAACTCCATCCCCTCGTGTGTACGGCGTACAACGCAGACTTCGACGGCGACCAGATGGCCGTCCACGTCCCTTTGTCCATGGAGGCGCAGGCCGAGGCGCGGGTGCTCATGCTCGCCGCCCAGAACGTCCTGAGCCCGAAGGACGGTCGCCCCATTGTCACGCCGACACAGGACATGGTCCTCGGAAACTACTACCTCACCCTGGAAAAGGCGGGTGCCAAAGGCGAGGGGCGCGTCTTCGCTTCCGTCGCCGAAGCGCTCCTCGCCCACGAGAAGGGAGAAGTAGAACTTCACGCCCGCGTCGTGCTTCCCGTTCGGGCGGTGGGGAAGACGTCCTTCCCCGAACACGTCCAGGGGGGCTACCTCGTGACGACGGTGGGGAAACTTCTCTTCAACGAGGTCTTTCCTCCGGACTTCCCGTACATCAACGGAGGGCTCAAGGGTTCCCTCGAGAGCAGCTTCCCCGAGACGCACATCGTTCTCGGGAAAGGCACGAACTTCCGCGCCTACGTCGCTTCGCTCCCCGTCCTCGAGGCGGTGAAGAAGGGCGACCTCGGGAAGATCATCGCCCGCGTCTACGAACGCTACGGGACCACCGTGACGTCGGAAATTCTCGACAAGGTCAAGGACCTCGGCTTTCGCTATGCCACGAAGTCAGGGACGACGCTCGCCGCGGTGGACATCGTGGTCCCGCCGGAAAAGAAAGAAATCCTCCGGCGGGCAGAAGAAGAAGTCGCCCGCGTCACCGCGCAGTACCGTCGCGGGCTCATCACGGACGACGAGCGGTACAACCGCGTGATTCAGATCTGGTCGCGGGCGAAGGACGAGATTCAGGAAAAGCTCATGCAGAGCCTCGATAAGTTCAACCCGATCAACCTCATGGCCACTTCCGGTGCCCGGGGCAACGTGTCGAACTTCACCCAGCTCGGGGGGATGCGCGGCCTTATGGCCAACCCCGCTGGGCAAATCATCGAGTACCCCATTCGCGCGAGCTTCCGCGAGGGGCTCACGGTGCTCGAGTACTTCATCTCCACGCACGGCGCACGAAAGGGGCTTGCGGACACGGCTTTGCGGACGGCGGACTCCGGGTACCTCACGCGGCGCCTCGTGGATGTCGCCCAGGACGTGATCGTGCGGGAAGAAGACTGCGGGACGGACGAGGGGATCGTCGTCCGCCTGGGAGCGCCGGGAAGCGAGGACCGCGTGGCCTTTCTCGAGCGAATTGCCGGCCGGACTTCCCTCCGCACGATCCGCCACCCGCAGACCGGCGAAGTTCTCGTGCGGAAGAACGAGATGATCACGGAGGCGGCCGGAGAGAAGCTCCTGGAGGCCGGCGTACGCGAGGTGGAAATCCGGAGCGTGCTCACGTGCCGCACGTCGCACGGCGTATGCCGCCTCTGCTACGGCCGGGACAACGCCACGGGACGGATGGTGGAAATCGGGGAATCCGTGGGGATCATTGCCGCGCAGTCCATCGGAGAACCGGGGACGCAGCTCACGATGCGCACGTTCCACACGGGCGGCGTCGCCGGCGAGGACATTACCCAAGGCCTTCCCCGAGTCCAGGAACTTTTCGAGGCGCGCAACCCCAAGGGGCAGGCGGCAATTGCGGAGATCGACGGCGTCGTCACGGACATCCGCGACGGCCGCGACCGGCGGGAGATCGAAGTCAAAGGGGAAAACGAGATCCGCACGTACGGTGTCTCCTACGGCGCCCGCCTCCTCGTCGCCGTGGGGGACCGCGTGGAAAAGGGTCAGCCTCTTACGGAAGGAAACATTGACCCCAAAGAGCTTCTCAAGGTCAAGGGCATCCGGGCGGCCGAAGAGTACATCCTGCGCGAGGTGCAAAAGGTCTACCGGATGCAGGGCGTGGAAATCAGCGACAAGCACGTCGAGATCATGATCCGCCAGATGCTCCGCAAGGTGCGCGTGCTACACGCGGGAGATACGCCGCTCCTCCTGGGGACGCTCGTGGACGTCGACGAGTTCGAACGGGCCAACCTCGAGGCGTTCCTCCAGGGGAAACGTCCGGCCGTGGGGCGGGCGGTCCTCATGGGGATCACAAAGGCCTCCCTCGAAACGGAGTCCTTCCTTTCCGCCGCCTCCTTCCAGGAGACGACGCGCGTGCTCACGGACGCCGCCATCCGCGGAAAGCGCGACGAACTTCTCGGCCTCAAGGAAAACGTGATCATCGGCAAGCTCATTCCCGCCGGCACGGGGGTCGCACGCTACCGCCTCGCTCGGGTGGAACCCCGGGCCGCCGTGGGCGGAGAATTGACAAGCGGCGAAGGGAATGTGTAATATATCTACCGTGCCATGGACCAGGGAGGAAGTGCGGATGGCGTACGACGAACTCCGCAGGGCACCGCGCCGCATCGTCGGAGCCAGGGCTGTCCGGCGTGCCTTAGAAGCCGGCGGGGTGCGGCTCGTCGTCGTCGCCCGCGACGCGGAAGAACACGTCATCGCACCGATCGTCGCGCTTGCCCGGCGCACGGGGGTTCCCATAGAACTCGTCGATTCCATGGTGGAGTTGGGGCGGGCTTCGGGGATCGATGTCGGAGCAAGCGTCGTCGCCCTTCCGCAGGAAGAAGGGTGAAGGGCGCGGCATGCGGACTGCCCTGGGCGAGTCTCGGAAGCCGCGCCGACCGCAGGGTCGCCCGGGGGTGCGCGAAGGCGGCCGAAGATTCGGCCGCCCTTTCGTGCGCACGGAAGCCGAGGGATTTTTGAGGGGGTGAACGAATGCCGACGATTCAGCAGCTCATCCGCAAGGGTCGGGAGAGGTTTCAGGAGAAGTCCAAGGCGCCGGCGCTTCTCTACCACTACAACAGCTTGAAAAAGGAACGCCGGGTGCTTCCCGCGCCGCAAAAGCGCGGCGTGTGCATTCGCGTAGGTACGATGACGCCCAAGAAGCCCAATTCTGCTCTCCGGAAGTACGCCCGTGTCCGTCTGACGAACGGCATTGAGGTCACGGCGTACATCCCGGGGATCGGACACAACCTTCAGGAACACAGCGTCGTCCTCGTGCGCGGCGGCCGCGTAAAGGACCTCCCGGGCGTGCGCTACAAGGTGATTCGCGGCGCGCTGGATGCTGCGGGTGTGGCCAACCGGAAGCAGGGGCGCTCGAAGTACGGCGCAAAGCGTCCCAAGGAAGCCAAAGCCAAGAAGTGAAGCGAGGAAGCCTTCGTCGGCCTGAGCGGGCGAAGGCCGGCGGGAAAAAGAAAGGAGGGGGCCTATGCCACGGAGAGGGCCCGTTCCCAAACGCGAAATCGCTCCGGACCCCGTATACCAGAACGTCTACGTCCACAAGCTCATCAACCGCGTGATGCTCGACGGGAAGAAGAGCTTGGCCATGCGCATCGTCTACGGCGCGTTCGACCGCATCCGTGAGCGCACGGGAAAGAACCCCGTCGAGGTATTCGAGGCGGCACTCAAGAACGTGATGCCCGTGCTCGAGGTGCGGCCGCGGCGTGTCGGCGGGGCGAACTACCTCGTCCCCGTCGAGGTAAACCCGCACCGCCGCGTGAGCCTGGGGATCCGTTGGATCGTCCTCGCGGCGCGCGAGCGGGAAGGGCGTTCCATGGTCGACAAGCTTGCCGCGGAGATCCTCGACGCCGCCCAAGGTACGGGCGGAGCGGTGAAGAAACGCGAGGAAATGCACCGCATGGCGGAGGCAAACCGCGCCTTTGCACACTACCGCTGGTGAGCGCCGTCCGGCGCAAGGTTGGGCTTCGGACTGCCGAAGCTTGTGGGGGAGAGTGAGGATGTCCCGACACGTGCCGATCGAACGCCTGCGCAACATCGGGATCATGGCGCACATCGACGCCGGAAAGACGACGACGACGGAACGCATCCTCTTTTACGCCGGGAAGATTCACAAGATCGGCGAGGTCCACGAAGGTGCCGCGACCATGGACTGGATGCCGCAGGAACAGGAACGAGGGATCACGATCACCTCGGCTGCGACCACCGTCTTCTGGCGCGAGCACCAGGTCAACATCATCGACACGCCAGGGCACGTAGACTTCACGGTCGAGGTGGAGCGCTCCCTTCGCGTGCTCGACGGGGCGATAGCGATCTTCAGCGCCAAGGAAGGGGTTGAGCCGCAGTCGGAGACCGTTTGGCGGCAGGCCGACAAGTACCACGTGCCGCGGCTCGCCTACGTAAACAAGATGGACATCGTCGGCGCGGATTTCTTCGCCGTCGTCGAGGAGATCCGGAAGCGGCTCGGAGCCCACCCTGTACCGATCCAGGTGCCGATCGGCGCGGAGTCGGAGTTTCGCGGGCTCATCGACCTCGTGACCATGCAGGCCTACTTTTACCTGGACGATCTCGGCACGCGCACGGAAGCGCAGTCGATTCCCGAGGAGTACCGCGAGGTTGCCGAACGCTGGCGCACGCACCTCCTCGAGGCGGCGGCGGAGCTCGACGACGCCCTCATGGAGAAGTACCTCGAGGGCGAGGAGATTACGCCCGAGGAGATCCGCCGGGCGCTTCGCCGCGGAACGCTCGACTTCAAGATCGTTCCCGTGCTGGCGGGTTCGAGCTACCGAAACAAGGGCGTGCAGTTCCTCATGGACGCCGTCGTCGACTACCTTCCCTCGCCGGTGGACATCCCCCCGGTAAAGGGCACCGACCCGGATACGGGAGAACCCCTCGAACGGCGCGCTTCGGACGACGAACCTCTGGCGGCCCTCGCCTTTAAGATCATGAGCGACCCGTACATCGGTAGGCTCACGTACCTCCGGATTTACTCCGGGGTCCTCCGAAGCGGGACCTACCTGCTCAACCCACGCAAGGGCCACCGGGAGCGCATCGGCCGAATTCTTCGGATGCACGCCAACCACCGCGAGGAAGTCGACGAGGTGCCGGCGGGGGAGATCGTGGCCGTCGTCGGCCTCAAGGACACGATGACCGGCGATACCTTGTGCGACGAGAAGGCGCCCATCGTCCTCGAGGCGATGACCTTCCCCGAACCGGTGATCAGCGTGGCCATCGAACCTAAGTCCAAGGCGGACCAAGACAAACTCGCCCTCGCGCTCCAGCGGCTCTCGGAGGAAGATCCGACCTTTCGCACGTGGACGGACCAGGAGACGGGCCAGACGATCATCGCCGGCATGGGCGAGCTCCACCTGGACGTCCTTGTCGACCGCATGAGGCGCGAGTTCAAGGTGGAGGCCAACGTAGGGGCGCCGCAGGTCGCCTACCGGGAGACGTTTACCGTACCGGTCAAGGCGGAAGGAAAGTACATCCGCCAGACGGGTGGCCGCGGGCAGTACGGTCACGTCTGGATCGAGTTCTTCCCCTTGGAACGGGGAGAGGGCTTCGTCTTCGAAAATCGCATCGTCGGCGGCGTAATTCCCAAGGAATACATCCCCGCCGTCGAAGCGGGCCTGCGGGAGGCGCTCCAAAACGGCGTACTCGCCGGCTATCCCCTCACGGATGTGAAGGCCGTCCTCTTCGACGGGAGCTACCACGAAGTGGACTCTTCGGAGATGGCCTTCAAGATCGCCGCTTCCCTTGCCCTCAAGGAGGCCGCCAAGCAGGCGCGTCCCGTCCTTCTCGAGCCGATCATGAAGCTCGAGGTGAGCGTTCCCGAAGATTACCTGGGGGATGTGATCGGCGACCTCAACGCACGCCGCGGGCGCGTGGAGGGGATGGAGCGACGGGGGAACGTGCAGGTGATCCGCGCGTACGTCCCGCTCGCGGAGATGTTCGGTTACGCCACCGACCTCCGTTCCCGCACCCAAGGGCGCGGCACGTACATCATGCAGTTTTCGCACTACGAGGAGGTCCCCGCGGGCATCGCCAAAGCGGTGATCGAGCGCAGCAAAGGCGCTTGACCTCATACAAGAAGTCCCTTTTGCCGTTTGCCACTTTCACAACTACGCACTCGCGCTCCGCGAGTCCGTCAAAGGAGGAAGCAGGATGGCAAAGCAGAAGTTCGAGCGGACGAAGCCGCACGTGAACGTCGGTACGATCGGCCACGTGGACCACGGGAAGACGACGCTCACCGCGGCGATCACGAAGGTGCTCGCCCTGCGGGGCCTCGCCCAGGAAAAGTCCTACGACCAGATCGACAACGCTCCGGAAGAAAAGCAGCGGGGAATCACGATCAACATCTCCCACGTGGAGTACGAGACGGACAAACGGCACTACGCCCACATCGACGCTCCCGGCCACGCGGACTACGTGAAGAACATGATCACGGGCGCGGCGCAGATGGACGGTGCAATCCTCGTCGTCTCCGGCGCGGACGGCCCCATGCCTCAGACGCGGGAGCACATCCTCCTTGCCCGTCAGGTCGGTGTGCCGTACATCGTCGTGTTCATCAACAAGGTGGACATGGTGGACGACCAAGAACTTCTCGACCTCGTGGAGATGGAGGTGCGCGACCTCCTGAGCCACTACGGCTATCCCGGCGACGAGGTTCCCGTGATCCGCGGTTCCGCGCTCAAGGCGCTGGAAGACCCGCAAGGGGAGTGGGCACAGAAGATCCTCGAGCTCATGAACGCCGTAGACGAGTACATCCCGACGCCCGAGCGCGACGTCGACAAACCCTTCCTCATGCCCATCGAGGACGTCTTCACGATCACGGGTCGCGGTACGGTCGTCACGGGCCGCGTCGAGCGCGGGCGCCTGAAGCTCGGGGAAGAGGTGGAAATCGTCGGGCTCAGGGATGAGGTCCGCAAGACGACGGTCACGGGCATCGAGATGTTCCGAAAGATCCTCGACGAGGCCGTGGCGGGGGACAACATCGGCGTCCTCCTCCGGGGAATTGACCGCCGCGACGTCGAGCGCGGAATGGTTCTCGCAAAGCCCGGGACGATCACGCCGCACACGAAGTTCGAGGCGGAGGTGTACGTCCTCACGAAGGAAGAAGGCGGGCGCGAAAAGCCGTTCTTCACCGGGTACCGTCCGCAGTTCTACTTCCGCACGACGGACGTCACCGGGACGATCACCCTGCCGGAAGGCGTGGAAATGGTCATGCCGGGGGACAACGTCCGCTTTACGGTAGAGCTCATCGCCCCCATCGCCGTCGAAGAAGGTACGCGCTTCGCCATCCGCGAAGGCGGACGCACGATCGGCGCCGGGGTGGTCACAAAGATCCTTCAGTAATTCCCTGCCGGCGGGTCCGAAACGCCCGCGGCCCTGCGCCGCGGGCGTTTTTCTGCCTTGCCTTTCCCCTCCCCTCGCGATATAATCTAAAGCCGTTGGCTCGAGAAGTTTGTCGGGGTGGCGACACGCCCGAAGCCATTGTCATGCGAGCGATCGATTTCGTCTTTCAGACGCGGGTTTTGGGCAGGAAGGAGGAACCCAAGATGGCCAAGCAGCGGATCCGCATTCGCCTGCGGGCGTTTGACTTTCGCGTACTCGACCAATCCGCGGCGAAGATCGTGGAGACGGCTCGGCGTACGGGGGCAAGGGTTTCCGGACCGATTCCCTTGCCTACGGAACGGTCGTTGTACACGGTGATCCGGGCGCCCCACAAGTACAAGGACTCGCGCGAGCAGTTTGAGATGAAAACGCACAAGCGGCTCATCGACATCCACGAACCTACCCCGCAGACGGTAGAAGCGCTCATGCGCCTTGACCTTCCCGCGGGCGTGGACATCGAGATCAAGCTGTGAGGAGGTGGGGAGAGTGCGCAAGGGCCTTCTCGGGCGGAAGATCGGCATGACGCACGTCTTCGCGGAAGACGGAACGCTCATCCCCGTGACCGTGATTCTCGCAGGCCCGAACTACGTCGTGCAGAAGAAGACGCGGGAAAAGGACGGCTACGTGGCCGTACAGCTCGGCTTTGGCGTACAAAAGGAGCGGCGCCTCACCCGCCCCCTTCTCGGCCATCTCAAGAAGGCGGGAGTCCCCCCGGTGCGTTATCTCCGGGAGATCCGCGACGTCGACCTCGACCGCTACGAAGTCGGTCAGACCGTCGACGTAGACATCTTCGCGCCGGGCGAACTCGTCGACGTCACGGGTACGAGCAAGGGGAAGGGGACGCAAGGGCCGATCAAGCGGCACGGCTTCGCCCGCGGTCGGATGTCCCACGGCTCCGGGTTTCACCGCACGCACGGATCCATCGGTGCCGTCGGTCCCTATCGCGTGCTCAAGGGCATGCCGCACATGGGGCGGATGGGGAACGAGCGCGTCACCGCCCAGAATCTGGAAATCGTGCGCGTGATTCCGGAGGAACACGTCCTGCTCGTTCGCGGCTCGGTTCCCGGCCCGCGGGGGGGTCTCGTGATCATCCGGAACGCCGCACGCAAGCTCATCCGCGCCTAGGTGACGGGAACGGGAAAGGAGGAGGACGATGCCGACCGTCCCGCTGTACGACCAGGAAGGAAACGTCATCGGAGAACTCACCTTGAGCGAAAAACTCTTCGGCATCGAGCCGCACGCCGACGCGCTCCACCGGGCGGTCGTTCTCAAACTCGCTTCCGAGAGGCAGGGTACGCACGCGACGAAGACGCGGGGGGAGGTGCGCGGGGGCGGGCGGAAGCCCTGGCGGCAGAAAGGCACGGGGCGCGCGCGCCACGGGAGCATCCGCTCGCCTCTGTGGGTAGGCGGCGGCGTCACCCACGGGCCTAAGCCGCGTGAGTACGGCTTCAGCCTCCCCAAAAAGCTTCGACGCCTCGCCTTTGCCTCGGCGCTTTCTCTGCGCGTGCGCGAGTCGAAGCTCTGGGCTCTCGACCGCCTCTCCCTCGAGCGGCCTCGGACGAAGGAGATGGTGCGGATCTTTCGCAACCTCCAGCTCCCTCCCAAGGTGCTCGTCGTTCTCGGGGAAGAGGACGCGAATGTCGAGCTTTCCGCCCGCAATCTGCCGGGTGTGAAGGTCGTCACGTGGGATCGCACGAACACCTACGACATTTTGAACCACGACGCCCTCGTGGCGACGGTGGACGCGATCCGGAAGTTGGAGGAGGTCTTTGCGCGATGAGGGATCCGCACGACATCATTCTTCGCCCGGTGATCACGGAGAAGACCACCGACCTCATGCGGGAGCGTAAGTACGTCTTCGAGGTGGATCCGCGGGCGACGAAGCCGGAGATCCGCAAGGCCGTAGAGGCGATCTTTGGCGTCAAGGTGGAAAAGGTGAACACGATGTCCGTGCGCGGAAAGCTGAAGCGCCAAGGCCGCTCCGTGGGGCGAACGAAGTCTTGGAAAAAGGCGATCGTGAAGCTCACGCCCGACTCCAAGACCCCCGATTTCTTCGAAGGCGTGCAGGCGTGAGCCCATATAGGGAGGGAACGAGATGGGGATCCGGCATTACCGCCCGACTTCTCCGGGCCGCCGGGGGATGACGGTATACACGTTTGAGGAGATTACGAAGTCGGAACCGGAAAAGTCCCTCGTCGAGCCCCTCAAGAGCAAGGCGGGGCGCAACAACCTGGGACGCGTCACCGTGCGCTTCCGCGGCGGTGGCCACAAGCGGATGTACCGGATCGTCGACTTTCGGCGGAACAAGGACGGTGTTCCGGGGAAGGTCGCGGCGATCGAGTACGACCCCAACCGCACGGCGCGCATCGCGCTCATCCACTACGCGGACGGGGAGAAGCGCTACATCCTCGCCCCGGAAGGCCTTCGGGTGGGCGACACGGTGATGAGCGGCCCGAACGCGGAGATTCGCGTGGGGAACGCCCTTCCTCTGGAAAACATCCCCGTCGGTACCGTGGTCCACAACATCGAGCTCAAGCCCGGAAAGGGCGGCCAGATCGCCCGCGCCGCCGGAGCTTCCGCCCAAATCCTCGGGCGCGAAGGCGACTACGTGATCCTGCGCCTTACGTCCGGGGAGGTGCGCAAGATTCACAAGTCGTGTCGGGCGACGATCGGACAGGTGGGCAACGTCGAGCACGAGCTCCTCGTCCTCGGTAAGGCGGGGCGCAGCCGTTGGCTCGGGCGCCGCCCGCACGTGCGCGGTTCGGCGATGAACCCTGTGGACCACCCCCACGGCGGGGGAGAAGGGAAGGCGCCCATCGGGATGCCTTCGCCGAAGAGCCCATGGGGGAAGCCCACGCTCGGGAAGAAGACGCGCAACCCCCGCAAACCTTCGAGCCGCTTTATCCTCGAACGGCGGAAGCGGAAGAAGCGCTGAGGGTTGGTTGGGCTCGGGCGTACCCCGTTCGGGGAATCTGCGCGGAATCCCGTCAGGAAGGAGGGACGACCGTGGGGCGCAGCCTGAAAAAAGGTCCCTTTGTCGACGACCACTTGCTCGAGAAGGTTCGCAAGCTCAACGAAACGGGCGAAAAGCGCGTGATCAAGACGTGGTCGCGTCGCTCCACGATTTTGCCGGAATTCGTAGGGCACACGTTTGCCGTGTACGACGGGCGAAAACACGTCCCCGTCTACGTGACAGAAGAGATGGTTGGGCATAAGCTTGGCGAATTCGTCCCGACGCGGACGTTCCGCGGTCACGCCGGAGATGACAAGAAGACGCAGCGGCGCTGAAGAGAGGAGGTGCACGCCGTGAAGGCGGAAATCAAGGCCAAGGAGGAAAAGGTCGCGCGGGCGATCGCCCGCCACGTCCGGATCGCCCCGCGGAAGCTCCGCCTCGTCGCCGACCTCGTGCGCGGGAAGCAGGCGCTTCACGCCCTGGCCATCCTCCGGTTTACTCCGAAGCGAGGAGCGAAGATCGTGGAGAAGACGATCCGCTCGGCGATGGCCAATGCGGAAAACAACCACGAGATGGACGTAGAGAAGCTCTACGTAAAGGAGATCTACGTCGACGAGGGTCCGAGGCTCAAGCGCTGGCGTGCGCGGGCGATGGGGCGTGCCGCGCGGATCATCAAGCGAACGAGCCACTTGACGGTCGTGCTCGCGGAAAGGGAGGGGAAACCGTGGGGCAAAAGGTGAGCCCGGTGGGACTTCGTCTTGGCATCATCCGCGACTGGGAGACGAAGTGGTACGCCAGGGGTAAGAAGGAATTCCAGGAGCTCCTCCACGAGGACCTCAAGATCCGTTCCTTCCTCGAGGAACGCCTGCGGGGCGCGGCACTCGCTCGGGTGGAGATTGAACGGGCGGCAAACCGCGTGAACGTCACCGTGCATACGGCGAAACCCGGAATGGTGATCGGGCGCGGCGGTCAGGAGATCGAGCACCTGCGCGAGGCGCTTCAGGCGCTCACGGGGAAGAAGGTGCACGTGAACGTCGTCGAGGTGAAGAAACCGGACCTCGAGGCCAAGCTCGTCGCCGAGAGCATCGCCCGGCAGCTGGAACAGCGGGTTTCCTTCCGCCGGGCCATGAAGCAGGCGATCCAGAGGGTGATGCGCGCCGGCGCGAAAGGGGTGCGCGTCCAGGTTTCCGGTCGCCTCGGCGGTGCGGAAATTGCCCGTACGGAAGGGTACCTGGAGGGGAAGGTTCCCCTGCACACCTTGCGGGCGGACATCGACTTTGCCCGCGCAGAGGCGTTTACGACCTACGGCGTGATCGGCGTAAAGGTTTGGATTTACCGCGGGGACGTGTTGCCGAAAAAGGGAAAGACCAAAGAGGAGTGACCGCCATGCTCATGCCGCGCAGGACGAAGTGGCGCAAGCAACACCGCGGCCGCACGAAGGGGCGCGCGACGCGCGGGAACCGCGTCGTGTTCGGCGATTTCGGCCTCGTCGCCCTCGAACCCGGCTGGGTTACGGACCGGCAAATCGAGGCCGCGCGTATCGCCATCACCCGGCACATGCGCCGCGGCGGCAAGGTGATCATCCGCATCTTTCCGGATAAGCCGTACACGAAAAAGCCCCTTGAGGTGCGAATGGGCGGAGGGAAAGGGAGCGTAGAGGGTTGGGTGGCCGTGGTGAAACCCGACCGCGTCCTCTTCGAGGTGAGCGGGGTAGACGAAGAGGTCGCCCTGGAAGCCTTGCGCCTGGCGCGGTATAAGCTCCCCATCCGCACGAAGATCGTACGGCGAGAAGGGTGAGGTGAGGAGCATGAAGCCTCAGGACCTGCGAAAGCTCACAGATGAGGAAATTGCCGCAAAGATTCGGGAACTCAAGGAAGAGCTCTTCCGTCTTCGCTTTCAGCAGGCGATGGGCCAGCTCGACAAGCCTCACCGCCTGAAGGAAGTAAAAAAGGACATCGCGCGCGCGAAGACGATCCTCCGCGAGCGCGAGCTGGGCCTCAAGCGGTAAACGAGGGGGTGAAGGGCGTGACCGAGGACCGCAAGGAGTCGACGAAGGAACGGGGACGGCGGCGTGTGCTCGAAGGGGTCGTCGTTTCCGCAAAGATGGAGAAGACGATCACCGTTCGCGTAGACCGCGTCGTTCACCACCCGATCTACAAAAAGGCGATCGTCCGATCCAAAAAATACCTCGTCCATGACGAGCGCAGCGAAGCGCGCGTCGGGGACCGGGTGCGCATCGTGGAAACCCGTCCGCTCTCGCGACGCAAGCACTTTCGCCTCCTCGAAATCGTGGAACGGCCCAAGGGCGGCGAACTCCGCGTGGTCGACAAGCACCAGGCGGAAGAGGCGCCGGAGCCTGCCGCAGAGTGAGAGGTGATCCGAGGTGATTCGTCCCCAGACTCGACTCGTCGTGGCCGACAACACGGGAGCCAAGGAGATCATGTGCATCCGCGTCCTCGGCCACGGCAATCCGAAGTATGCGAACATCGGCGACATCATCGTCGCTTCGGTGAAGAGCGCCACGCCCGGAGGCGTTGTCCAAAAGGGCGACGTCGTAAAGGCGGTGGTCGTCCGTACGCGGAAGGGAATTCGGAGGCCCGACGGTTCGTACATCCGCTTCGACGACAACGCCGCGGTGATCATTCGCGACGACAAGAGCCCGCGGGGCACGCGCATTTTCGGCCCCGTCGCGCGGGAGCTCCGCGAGAAGGACTTCACGCGGATCATCTCCCTTGCGCCGGAAGTGGTGTAGGAGGTTTCTGCCATGCACGTGAAGAAAGGCGACGAGGTCATCGTCATTTCCGGGAAGGACAAAGGGAAGCGCGGGCGCGTCCTCGCCGTATACCCCAAGAAGAACCGCGTGCTCGTAGAGGGCGTGAACGTCGTGAAAAAGCACATGCGCCCATCGCCGAAAAACCCGCGCGGGGGGATCTTCGAAGTCGAAGCTCCGATCCACGCTTCCAACGTGCTTCCCGTCGACCCCAAGACGGGGAAGCCGACCCGCGTCGGGTACAAGGTCCTCGAAGACGGCCGCAAGGTCAGGTACGCGAAGCGCTCCGGCGCCATCTTGGATTGAGGGGGTGAGCGGCGTGTCCGAGACAAGTGCCAAGCCCGTGCCGCGCCTCAAGGAAAAGTACCTCCAGGAAGTCGTTCCCGCCCTCATGGCGCAGTTCGGCTACAAGAACCCCATGCAGGTCCCGCGTCTGGAAAAGGTCGTGATCAACGTAGGCGTAGGCGAAGGGGCGCATCAGCCCAAGCTCATCGATTCCACGGTCGAGGAGATCGCCGCGATTACGGGCCAGCGGCCGATCGTCACGCGGGCGCGCAAGAGCGTGGCGAGCTTTCGGATTCGCAAAGGCATGCCCGTTGGGGTCAAGGTGACCCTGCGGGGAAATCGCATGTACTACTTCCTCGACAAGCTCTTCCACCTCGCTCTTCCGCGCGTCCGCGACTTCCGTGGCGTAAGTCCGCGGGGTTTTGACGGGCGCGGGAACTACACGTTGGGTCTCAGAGAGCAGCTCGTCTTTCCCGAGGTGGACTACGACAAGGTAGAAAAGATCCGCGGCATGGAAATCTCGATCATCACCACGGCGAAGACCGACGAAGAGGCCTACGCCCTCCTCAAGGAGCTGGGCATGCCCTTCGCTCGGATCTGAGGCGGCCGCAGGCGGCCCCTAGGGAAAGATCGGAGATTCTCCGACTTGCGGGGAACGGGAACCAAAACCTACCACACGTCAAAGGAGGGAGAGACGTGGCGCGCAAGGCTTTGGTCGTAAAAGCGCAGCGCGAACCGAAGTACAAGGTGCGCAAGTACACCCGTTGCAAGCGGTGCGGTCGTGCCCGTGCCGTATACCGGAAGTTCGGCCTCTGCCGCATTTGCCTGCGGGAGCTCGCCCACAGAGGGCAGATCCCGGGGCTCAAGAAGGCGAGCTGGTGAGCGGGTGGTCGGGAAGGGAGGGAGCGCCATGATGACGGACCCCATTGCCGATATGCTCACGCGCATCCGCAACGCCAACCAGGTGCGGAAGGATCGCGTGGAGGTACCCGCTTCCAAGATGAAGCGGGCGATTCTGGAAATTCTCAAGCGCGAAGGGTACATTCGCGACTTCGAGGTCGTTCAAAACGGGCCGAAGGCGACCCTGCGGATCTACTTGAAGTACGGCCCTGGGGGCGAGCGGGTGATCACAGGGCTAAGGCGTATCTCCAAACCGGGCTTGCGCGTGTACGTAGGGGCGGACGAAATTCCCCGCGTTTTGGGCGGACTCGGGATCGCCGTTCTCTCCACCTCGCGGGGGGTCATGACGGACAAGGAGGCGCGCAAGGCGCGCGTCGGCGGCGAAGTCATCGCGTACATCTGGTGAGGTCGCGGGAAAGGGGGGCAAGAGATGTCTCGCATCGGCCGAAAGCCGATCCCCATCCCTCCGGGCGTGAGCGTTTCGCTCGAGGGGAGGCGGGTAAGCGTAAAGGGCCCTAAGGGTACCCTCGAGCTCGAAGTACATCCCGAAGTCGAAGTAGCCGTGGAGGACGGTTCCCTCGTCGTGCGGCGCAAGGGCGACGAAAAGTTCCAGCGGGCGATGCACGGAACGACGCGCGCGCTCCTCGCAAACCTCGTGGAAGGCGTAACCAAGGGCTTCGAGGTGCGTCTGGACATCGTCGGCGTCGGGTACCGCGCACAAAAGCAGGGGAAGAAGCTCGTGCTGAGTTTGGGCTATTCCCACCCCGTCGAGTTTGATCCTCCGGAGGGAATCGAATTCGACGTTCCTCAGCCGACAAAGATCGTCGTGCGCGGCATCGACAAGCAAAAGGTCGGCCTCGTGGCCGCGAACGTTCGCGCCGCCCGTCCGCCCGAACCGTACAAAGGAAAAGGAATTCGCTACGAAGGCGAAGAAGTGCATCTCAAGGCTGGTAAGGCTGGTAAGGCCGGCGGCAAGAAGAAGTGAGGGGGTGACCGGCCGTGATCAAACGGGAGTCGCGCAATGAACTGCGCAAAGTCCGCCACCGCCGCCTTCGCAAGAAGGTCGTAGGCACTCCGGAACGGCCACGGCTTTCCGTATACCGTTCGCTCCGCTACATCTACGCGCAGATCATCGACGATACGCGGGGGCATACGCTCGTGGCGGCGTCCTCCCTCGAACCGGAAATCCGCAGTGGCCTCTCGTCTACGAAGGACGTGGAAGCGTCGCGTCGCGTCGGCGAGGTCATCGCCCGCCGCGCGCTCGAGAAAGGGATCACGCGCGTCGTCTTCGATCGTGGCGGCTACCCGTACCACGGGCGCATTCAGGCTTTGGCGGACGCCGCGCGCGAAGCGGGTTTGGAATTCTGACGCCGAATCTGAAAGGAGGGTGACCATGGCACGCCGCCCCCGCGAAGAACGCCTCGATCCAGAGGCGCTCAAGCTCGAAGAGCGCGTCGTCATGATTCGCCGCACGGCTAAAGTGGTGGAGGGTGGACGGCGCTTTCACTTTTCGGTCCTCGTGGTCGTCGGAGATGGGGAGGGCCACGTAGGGGCAGCGCTCGGCAAGGCGACGGAGGTACCCGATGCCATCCGCAAGGGTGTAGAAAAGGCCAAGAAAGAGCTCATCACTGTGCCCCTTCGCGGCACGACGATCCCCCACGAGATCGTGGGAGAGTTCGCCGCCTCCAAGGTCTTGCTCAAGCCTGCCGCGCCGGGTACGGGGGTCATCGCCGGAGGCCCGGTGCGCGCCGTACTGGAACTTGCGGGCGTCAAAGACGTCCTTACGAAGTCCTTGGGTTCGAACAATCCGATCAACGTCGTATACGCGACGCTCGAGGCCCTCAAGCAACTCAAGACCGTGGAGCAGGTGGCACGGCTTCGGGGCAAGCGTCCGGAGGAAATCCTCGGCTGAGGAGGAATCGCCATGCGGCTGAAGATCACCCTCAAGCGGAGCCTCATCGGCCGGACGGAAGAACAGCGGGCTACCGTTCGATCGCTCGGTCTTCGGAAGATTCGGCAGTCCGTCGTCCACGAAGATCATCCGTCGATCCGGGGGATGATCGCCAAGGTCGCCCACCTCGTGGACGTCGAAGAGCTTCCCGATGAGGCGGGCGAAAAGGAGGAAGCGCGATGAAGCTGCACGAGCTTCGGCCAACGCCGGGGTCGAAAAAGCGGAAGAAGCGCGTCGGTCGTGGGACGGCAAGTGGACACGGGAAGACGTCCGGCCGCGGCCACAAGGGCCAGAAGGCCCGTTCCGGCGGCGGCGTACGCCCCGGGTTCGAGGGCGGGCAAAACCCCCTCGTCCTTCGCCTGCCCAAGCGGGGGTTTACAAATTCGCCGTTTAAAAAGGAATACGCGTACGTGAACGTAGGCGAGCTCAACGTCTTTCCTCCGGGGTCCGTTGTGGGTCCCGAAGAGCTCCTCGCCCGGGGGATCGTGAAGAAGCTGGGCGACGGGCTCAAAGTTCTTGGGGACGGCGAGCTCGAAGTTGCACTCACGGTTCGGGCGCACAAATTTTCCCGCGGAGCGGTGGAGAAAATCGAGGCGGCCGGCGGTCGCGTCGAGGTGATCTGAGTGTTCCGCACGCTGGCGAACGCCTTCCGCGTTCCGGACCTCCGGCGGCGACTTCTCTACACCCTCTTCGCCTTCGTCGTCTTTCGCATCGGCAGCTACATTCCCGTTCCGGGCATCGACGTCGCCGCGCTGCAACGCGGTCTGGCGTCGAGTGCCCTCTTCGGACTTTTCGACGCCTTTTCCGGTCGGGCACTGTCGAACTTCTCCCTTTTCGCCTTGGGCGTGATGCCCTACATCACGGCGTCGATCATCGTTCAGCTCCTCTCCATGGACGTGATCCCCGCCTTCAGCGAGTGGGCGAAAGAGGGGGAGGTGGGGCGGCGCAAGCTTGCGCAGGTCACCCGCTACCTCACGGTAGCCCTTGCCTTTCTCCAGGCCATTGGGTTCACGATGACGCTACAGAGCCAGTACCACCTCCTTCGGGAGCCGGGTCTCTGGAGCTACTTCCTCACCGCTCTCACCCTGACGGCGGGTACGATGTTTCTCATGTGGCTCGGCGAGCAGATCACGGAAAAGGGGATCGGAAACGGGATTTCCCTCCTCATTTTTGCGGGGATCGCCGCATCCATCCCGTCGACGCTCGAGGAGATCTACGTTTCCAAGTTCTTCACGGAAGAGGGGAAGGCGAGTCCCTTTCTCGTTGTGATGGGTACGCTCTTCCTCCTCCTTCTCGTCGTCGTCCTCTTCGCGGGCGTGATCTTCGTCCAGGAGGGAATCCGGCGCATCCCCGTACAGTACGCAAAGCGCGTCGTGGGGAGGCGGGTATACGGGGGGCAAATGACGCACATCCCCCTCCGGGTAAACTCGGCGGGGGTGATCCCCGTCATCTTTGCCGTTTCGATCCTTATGGTCCCCTCGATCGTGGCTTCCTTTTTCCCCGACAGCGGGTTCGTCCAAGCCGTCGCCCGAATGTTCGCCTTTGACGCGCCTTTGGGTCTTTTCCTCTACGTCACGCTCATCGTCGCCTTCACCTACTTCTACACGTACGTGCAGCTCAACCCCCAGCAGCTTGCGGAAAACCTGCAGAAGCAAGGGGGATTCATTCCCGGTGTGCGTCCGGGGAAGGCCACGGAGGTCTACCTTACGCGGGTGATCAACCGGATCACCCTTTTCGGCGGGCTCTTCCTCGCCCTTGTGGCCGTCCTTCCCGTGTTTTTCACGGACGTCTTCGGCCTGCCACGCTCCGTCCGCATCGGGGGGACGTCCCTCCTCATCCTCATCGGGGTGGCGCTGGAGACGATGAAGACCATCGAGAGCCAGCTCGTGCGAAGGCACTACGAAGGATTTTTGCGCTAGGGTAGGCGTGCACCGAGCGCTCTCGCGACGAAGGAGGCAATGAGATGCGCGCCCTCCTTATGGGCTTACCCGGGGCAGGAAAGGGGACGCAGGCAGAACGCATCGTGAAGCGGTACGGCGTCCCGCACATCGCCACCGGGGATATGTTCCGCCGGGCGGTAGAGCTCGGCACCCCCCTCGGCCTTGAGGCGAAACGCTACATGGATCGAGGGCTTCTCGTGCCCGACGAGGTGACGATTGGGATCGTGCGCGAGCGGCTTCTCGAGCCGGATGCCGTCCAGGGATTTCTCCTCGACGGGTTTCCCCGCACGATCCCCCAAGCGGAGGCCTTGGAAGCCCTTCTTGCCGAGCTCGGACGTCCTCTGGAAGCGGTCCTCTACATCGCAGTACCGCGGGATGACCTCGTGGAGCGGCTTACCGGGAGGCGCATCTGTCCGAAGTGCGGGGCGATCTATCACGTGAAGTTCCGACCGCCGCGCGTAGAGGGAATTTGCGACGTTTGCGGATCGCCCCTCAAGCAGCGCGATGACGACCGTGAGGAAGTCGTCGTAAAACGTCTCGAGGTGAACGCCGCCCAACTCGAGCCCCTGCTCGCGTTCTACCGAGAAAAGGGACTCTTGTACGATGTGGACGGAACCCCGCCGGTTGACGAGGTTACGCAGGCGATCTTCGAGATTCTCGATCGGGTGAAGGGGACGCGATGATCCACCTGTACACGGCGGAGGAGATCCGCAAAATTCGCGAGGCCGGACGCATCGTGGCCCACGTGCACAAGGTCCTCTCGGAACTCATCGAACCGGGGATCACGACGCGGGAACTCGACCAGGTGGCCGAGCGGGAAATTCGAAGCCTCGGGGCCCTCCCTTCCTTTCTCGGGTACAACGGCTATCCCGCGAGCATCTGCACCTCGATCAATGAAGAAGTCGTCCACGGGATTCCCTCGGAACGCGTCTTGCGCGAGGGCGACATCTTGAGCATCGACGTGGGGGCGTATTACGACGGCTTCCACGGCGACGGCGCGTGGACATATGCCGTGGGCCGAGCCTCCCCTGAAGATCAGAAGCTCCTCGACGTCGCCCGCGAAGCTCTGTTTCGGGGGATCGACGCGGCCCGACCGGGAAATCACCTCTCCGACATCTCGCACGCCATTCAGACGTACGTCGAGGCCCACGGGTTTTCCGTGGTTCGGGCGTATGTGGGACACGGGGTAGGTCGCAACCTGCACGAGGAACCCCCGGTACCCAATTTTGGACCACCGGGTCGGGGGCCGAAGCTCCGGGCGGGAATGGTGCTCGCCATCGAGCCCATGGTGAACGCGGGGACTTTCGAGGTGCGTACGTTGGACGACGGATGGACCGTGGTGACGGCGGACGGTCGACGTTCCGCCCACTTCGAGCACACCATAGCCATCACGGAGGAAGGGCCGATCGTCCTCACGCGCTTGGATTGACGTTTTCCTCCGCACTGCTCGTCCTTCGTCACGAACGGGAACGCCAGCGGGGAAGGAGGGAGAGAAGGTGGGCAAGGATGTCATCGAAATGGAAGGTACCGTCGTCGAAGCTTTGCCCAACGCGATGTTTCGCGTACAATTGATCAACGGGCATACGGTCCTCGCCCACGCCTCCGGGAAGATCCGCATGCACTACATTCGGATCCTCCCCGGGGACCGCGTGACGGTCGAACTTTCGCCGTACGACCTCACGCGCGGCCGGATCACCTACCGCCACAAGTGAAGGGCCTTCTTCGACGGTGAGATGGTTGTAGGCCGTGCCTTGCACAGGAACTTTGCACAGGCTAGAGCCCGCCAGCCATAGACGGTACCCCGGGTTCGCCGAACTTGTACAGGAACTTTGCGCAGGGTAGAACGTCGTCCCCTCGCACGTGCGAATTCGCACCACCGTTCCGCGCGGCGTCGTGCCGATCTGCGGGGAAGAGGAAGAAGCCGTTCCGGCGTCGGGCGCCCGCTCCAAAGAGGCGAAGAGGGAATCCGTACAGCCGAGGACATCCGCACACGAGAAGGAGGCGATTTTCGTGAAAGTCCGTCCCTCAATAAAACCGGTGTGTGAGAAGTGCAAGGTCATTCGCCGCCACGGGAAGGTCATGGTGATCTGTTCCAACCCCAAGCACAAGCAGCGGCAAGGTTGAGGAGGGAGTTCAATGGCGCGAATTGCCGGGGTCGACATCCCCCGCGACAAGCGGGTCGTCATCGCGCTCACGTACATCTACGGGATCGGGCGTTCGCTCAGCGAAAAGATCTTGCAGGAGACGGGCGTCGATCCGAACAAGCGTGTGCGCGATCTTACGGAAGACGAAGTAGGAAGGATCCGCACGTACATCGAGCGGAACTTCAAGGTAGAAGGAGACCTCCGCCGCGAAGTGGCGATGAACATTCGCCGACTGATCGAAATCGGGAGCTACCGGGGTAACCGCCACCGCCGCAACCTTCCCGTTCGCGGTCAGCGTACGCGCACGAATGCACGTACGCGGAAGGGACCGCGGCGGACGGTCGCCGGGAAGAAGAAGGCCACGAAGAAGTAAAGGGGGGGATCTCGTTTGGCGACGAAGAAGCGTACGACGACGCGCGTGAAGCGCCGCGAGCGGAAAAACGTCCTCAAGGGAATCGCCCACATCAATTCCACGTTCAACAACACGATCGTCACGATCACGGATCCGCAAGGCAACACCGTCGCTTGGGCGAGCGGGGGTACGGCGGGTTTTAAGGGAACGCGAAAGGGTACGCCCTTTGCCGCACAGTTGGCCGCAGAACAAGCGGCGCGCGCGGCGATCGAGCACGGGATGCGCGAAGTGGAAGTCCGCGTCAAAGGTCCCGGGTCTGGCCGCGAGGCGGCGATCCGTACGCTCCAGGCTGCTGGCCTCGAGGTGACCGTGATTCGCGACGTCACTCCGATCCCCCACAACGGTTGCCGTCCCCCCAAGCGGCGTCGGGTGTAACCGGAGAATTCGCAAGAATGTTTACGAAAGCGCGGATTGGGTGAAGCTGAGTCTATGCCCGACGCAGCACGCCCGAGAGGGGGAAGACGCACGCTATGATCGAGATGGAAAAACCCCGTGTGGAAGTGGCGGAGATTTCACCCGACGGAAGCTACGGGAAGTTTGTCGTCGAACCGCTCGAACGCGGCTTCGGCACGACATTGGGGAATTCCCTCCGTCGCGTGCTCCTCTCGTCGATTCCAGGCGCGGCAATTACCTCTGTGTACATTGACGGCGTTCTTCACGAATTCTCCACGATCGAGGGCGTCCTCGAGGACGTCACGGAGATTGTCCTCAACCTCAAGCGCGTGGCCCTTCGGATCCATTCCGACGAGGAAAAAATCCTCGAGATTGAGGCGGAAGGCGAGGGCACGGTTACCGCGGGGGACATTCGCGCAGACAGCGACGTGGAAGTCTTGAACCCCGAACAACACATCGCCACCCTCACGGATGGGGCGCGTCTTTACATGCGGATGACGGCTCGGCGCGGTCGTGGGTACGTAGGGGCGGAAAACAACAAGCGCGAGGACGCTCCGATCGGGGTAATCCCCGTCGATGCCCTCTACTCTCCCGTCGTGCGCGTGAACTACACGGTCGAGGATACGCGTGTAGGTCAGATCACGAACTACGACCGCCTCATCCTCGAGGTGTGGACGGATCGAACCGTACGACCGGACGAAGCGGTTGGCTATGCGGCGCGAATTCTCATGGACCACCTCTCGCTTTTTACGGTCCTTACCGGGGGAGGGGATCCGGGGTCCGTCCTCGTGGAGCGTTCTGCCGATCCTTTGGATCGCCTTTACGAGATGCCCATCGAGGACCTGGACCTCTCCGTGCGCTCCTACAACAGCTTGAAGCGGGCGGGGATCAACACCGTCCAGGAACTCATCTCGCGCACGGAAGAGGATATGATGAAGATCCGCAATTTGGGCAAGAAGTCGCTCGAAGAAATCCGAACCAAACTTTCCGAGCTCGGCCTCGATTTCCGGAAGGAAGACTGAGGTCGCGGCTTTCCAGTGAGGAGGGAATCTCTCATGTCCTACCGGAAACTCCGGCGTCCGACCTCGGCGCGCCTGGCGATGCTCCGCAGTCTCGTGACCGATCTCATCCTCTACGAACGGATCGTGACGACCGAAACTCGGGCCAAGGAAGTGCGGAAGTTGGCCGACAAGCTCGTGACGTGGGCCAAAAACGGGTCCCTTCACGCCCGGCGACAGGCGGCCCGCATCGTCCGCAAGGAACGAGAAAATCCCGACGATCCCCGGTCGCGGGATGCGCTGCGGAAGCTCTTCGAGGAGATCGCCCCTCGGTACCGCACCCGCGCAGGGGGATATACTCGCCTGCTCAAGCTCGGGCCGCGCCGCGGAGATGCCGCTCCCATGGCTGTAATCGAGTGGGTGGAGGAGTAGGATCTTGCGCGATACGGCGTGGGGCGCCGCGGGTGTCAGGGGGTAGGGGAGAGCGGGTGTTCTCGCGAGGACAAGTGCCGCGCTGTCGGACGCGGCGTTTTCGCTTTTTCGCATGGGGTCGCAGTTCCCGCCTCGTCCCATTTTCGGTTTCCGTACCTTCGGACGGGCAGAGGCGGTGCACACCTCGGAGGTGACCATCCGTGCGTGTGGCGCTCCGGGTCGCTTACGAGGGAACCAAGTTCTTTGGCTTTGAGCGCCAGAAGCAGGGACGCACGGTTCAGGACGAGCTCGAAACCGCGCTCCTCAAGACGTACGGTCGTCCAATCCCCGTGGTTTCCGCAGGTCGGACCGATTCCGGCGTTCACGCCGTAGGTCAGGTCGTGCACTGCGACGTAGATCCCAACATCCCCGTCGAGAACATCCCTTACGCCTTGAATACCCGCCTTCCGCCTGACGTTCGGGTGTGGGAGGCCCACGCCGTTCCTCCCACGTTTCACGCCCGGAAAGATGCCGTGCGCAAGCGCTACGTGTACCGATTCGACACACGGCCAATACGCCTTCCCTTCCTCCGCGCTTTTTCCGCACACGTCCCCGGAAAACTGGACGTCGAGCGGATGACCGAAGCGGCGCACTACCTTGTGGGAACGCACGACTTTCGCGCCTTTCGCAACCTCGGCTCTTCCGCCCGGACTACGATTCGAACCCTGTTTCGTGCTGAGGTTTTCGCCCGAGGTTTCGACGTCTTTTTCCTCGTAGAAGGCGACGGTTTTCTCTACCACATGGTGCGCATCCTCGCGGGGACCCTCTTGGAAGTAGGGCGCAACCGCCGTTCTCCGGAGGACGTTGCCCGTCTTCTTGCTTCCGGTCGACGCGAAGAGGCGGGGCCCACGGCCCCGCCAGAGGGCTTGTGGCTTTTCCACGTCTTCTATCCCCCACATCTCCTGCCGGACCCGCCCGCAGTTCAGCTGTTTGACTTCCCCGAAGACATCCGCTAAGATGGTTCGGGTAAAGGAGGACGAACGCGATGCAGGTCCAGAGGACCTTCATGCCTACGGCAGAAGAAGCGCTGGCGCAGCGCAAGTGGTACGTCGTCGACGCTGCGGGCCAGCCTTTGGGTCGAATTGCGGCAGAGATCGCCCGGATCCTGCGGGGAAAGCACAAGGCCATCTTCTCCCCGCATCTCGACGTAGGCGACTTTGTCGTCGTCGTAAACGCCGACAAGGTAGAACTCACCGGGGAAAAGTGGGAAAAGAAGCTGTACCACTTTCACTCCCGCTATCCCGGAGGGCTGCGCACGTATACGGCCCGTCAGCTTTGGGAAAAGCGCCCCGAGCGGTTGCTCGAGCTCGCCGTCCGGCGCATGCTTCCCAAAAACCGCCTGGGGCGTCGGCTCATGAAAAAGCTTTACGTATATGCGGGTCCCGATCATCCGCACGTCGCCCAAAGGCCGGAACCCTGGCCGTTGGGGAAGTTTTGGCCAACGGGAAGGGGAAACGCACCGCGCGATGGGGGTGAAACGAAGTGACCACTCTGCAGTACGCGGGAACCGGCCGTCGCAAAGAGGCGGTGGCACGTGTACGCCTCGTCCCCGGCGACGGGAAGATCATCGTGAACGGAGAACCTTTTGAGAAGCGCTACAGCCTCCTCGCTCACCGCCTGATCGTACAGGAACCGCTTGAACGCGCGGGGGCTCTCGGCCAGTACGACGTGTATGCGAACGTGCGCGGAGGTGGGGTTACCGGTCAACTGGAGGCGATTCGCCACGGAATTGCGCGGGCGCTCCTCCGCCTCAATCCCGAATTCCGCGCCGTTCTCAAGAAAGCCGGCCTCTTGCGCCGCGATCCACGGATGAAGGAGCGGAAGAAGTACGGGCTCAAAAAGGCGCGGCGGGCGCCCCAGTTTTCGAAACGTTGAAGGGTCGTCCGGCCCGTGCGACCTCCGAGAAGAAAACCGCCTGCAACCGGCAGGCGGTTTTCTTCTTTCGCTTCGGCGCATACGTTGGAGCGAAGGACGACCGTGGCGGCTTCCGAAATACGGGAGGGCTTCAATCGATGGGGGTTCGGCGCGAACGGTTTGCAGCTCGCACGGAGCGGGCAAGGGCGCTCGTCTTCCTTGCGGGGATTGTTCTGGGAACCGCGGCAATTCTCGTCCTGCGCGTCGCCCCGTGGGAAGCTGGATGGTGGTTTGCCCCAACATCGACCCCATCTTCGCGCGGATCTCTTGCCGGGAAGCTCGTCGTCCTCGATCCCGGGCACGGCGGCATCGATGGAGGAGCCATCGGTCTCGGCGGAGAGATCGTCGAGGACGACACGGTTTTGGCCATTGCCCGTTACTTGCGGGATTACTTGCAGGGAGCGGGGGCATACGCACGGCTCACGCGGGAAGGGGATTACGACCTCGCAGGCGAGGGAAGGGGACGAAGAAAAGAGCGCGACATGCGCGTTCGCGCCCAGATCATGAACGCCCCGGACGTGGACCTTGCGGTGAGCATCCACCTCAACAGCGTTCTTTCTCCCAAGTGGTGGGGGGCACAGGTGTTTTACGGCGAGGATCCGCCGGAGAGCGCCTGCCTGGCCTGGCACGTGCAGCGTGCCCTAGCCGAACACTTGGGAACGCCGCGGCTTCCCAAGAAGCGCGACGACCTCTACCTCCTGCGGGTCGCACGGGTTCCCACGATCCTGATCGAAGCCGGTTTTCTTTCCCACCCCGAGGAGGCTCGCCTCCTTCTCACCCCAATACATCAAAGGCGTATAGCCCTCGCCATCTACGACGGGATTGCGCGCTATGCAGAGGGGAACGAGCCCTGTCCCCCACCCTCTTCCGTACCCGCGCAGGGAAAATTTCGGGATTGACCGGGAAGGTACAATTTTCGAATTCCGATCCCCCCCAAGTCTCTGAAGGACGGGGCGTTCAAGAGAAGTTCACCGTTCTGCGGTAGCGCTTTCCTCTGGAACTGGTCTATAATGAAAGCCAGGGCAAAAGAGGCCCTCTTCTTTTTGCTGTCTTCCTTCCATGTGCGCTGAGGCACGAATACGCGGGGCGGGGAAAGAGCGGGAAAGGAAGGTGCATTCTGTGGCCCTTACAGCAGAAGAGGTGCGCGAGGCGCTGCGCACCGTAGAAGACCCTGAGCTTCGTCAAAGCATCGTCGATCTCGATATGGTCAAGGACATCGAAATCGAAGGAGATACGGTTCGCGTCGTAATCGCCCTCACCGTGCCGAACTGTCCGCTTCAGAGCGTGATTTCCGAACGGGCAAAAGAGGCCATCCTCGCCGCAGGGGCAAAGAAAGTTTACGTACGCCTTACGGCGATGACCGAGGCGGAACGGCAAGCCCTCTCCGCCAAACTTCAAAGCGCCAAGGGTCTTGTGACGCTCGCGCCGGACCGTCCTCCCGGGTCGGAAAAGACCGTTTACCTCACGGTTTCATCGGGTAAGGGAGGCGTAGGGAAGTCCACGGTCACGGCCAATCTCGCCTACGCTCTCGCCCGCTCTGGGCTCAAGGTGGGCCTCATCGACGCGGACATCTACGGCTACAGCATACCCGAGATTCTCGGGATTCGCCGTCAGCCCACAGTTCTCGAAAAGCTCATCGTTCCCCTGTACAGCTTCGGGATGAGCGTGATTTCCATGGGGTTTTTTGTCCCCCACAACACCCCGGTGATCTGGCGCGGTCCTATGCTCGGGAAGATGCTCGACACGTTTTTTAAGGAAGTCCACTGGGACGAGGATCTCGACGTCCTTCTCTTCGATCTTCCTCCCGGTACTGGGGATATTCCCATGGACATCAGCCGGCGCGTGAGCTGGGCGATGGACATCCTCGTAACCACACCGCATCCTACGGCGACGCACGTCGCCGCCCGTGCCGGGGCGATGACTTTGCGCCTTAACCGTTCGATCCTGGGGGTCGTGGAAAACATGTCCTATGTCGAATGTCCCGACGGCACGCGCGTGTATCCGTTTGGTGAGGGCGGCGGGCGCGATCTTGCCGCCCATTTTCGAACGGAACTCCTGGCGCAGATCCCCCTTGCGGGAGATTCTCCGGGGATTGAAGATCCCGTGACGGGAGAAATCGCTTCGGGCCTCTACCCGGCGGATCACCCCGTGGGGAAGGTTTACGCGTCTCTTGCGGAAAAGGTCATGGAAAAGCTCGGCCTTGAGCCGCGCCCGGAAGCCGTTCGCTGAGGGAGATGTCGCCCGGTGAGGACTTCCGGGCGCTTTTTCTTATCGTCCTTCCCCTTCTTCCCCCTGCCCCTCGGATCCTGTCTTTTCCTTTTGCTCTTTTTGTTCTTTGTCCCCTTCCTTCTGGCCTTGGGGCTTTGCCTGTTGCTCGACTTGGCTCTTCACGAGTTTTGCGACCCGTTCCTGAAAGAGCGGGCCTTCGAGGACTTCATTAGCGGTTTCTTTAACCACCGTGCGGAAATCCGTGGACCGAAGCGTGTGCACGAGGTGTTGGGAGAATTCCGGACTTTTGAGCGTTGCGAGGACGAGCTTCTGATAGTCCGGATCCTTCATGAGATCTTTCAAAAGCTTGGCGTGTTCCTGAGCAGTCGCTTTGGCGTATTCCGCCACGAAGGCAGGGTCGTGGAAGGTATCTTGCAAAAGCTGCGCCCCTTCGGGAGAAAGAAGCGTTTCTCGGATGGTCGCCTTTGCTTCCGCTTCCTGAACGTACAGGGACTTCCTCACCTCGGGGTCTTCGAGCGCTTCGCGGAGGGCGTTCTTCCCTTCCTCCGTTTGAAGGATGTCCCGTACCATCTCCTTGAGAGAGGAGTATTCGCTTCCCCGGTTTGCCCCGGTAGATTGCCCTTCGGAGGCACATCCCCCCATGCTTCCCACGACAACGACCAAGACGACCGCAAGTACGCCCCAAAGCCGCAAGCGCTTGATCCACCTGCGCCAAACGCGTCGGCGTTTCATCGCCTTTCCCCCCTTTTCCCAACGCCCGGCAAAATTTGCTGTTTTTTGCGAGGCAGCGCGCACACCTGTAGACTGGGTGAGGTACGAACGGGGTATGTGCTCTCCCACGCCGCCAGTTTTGGGGAAGGGAGCCGTCCTCGGCGGTCTTTTTTCAGCCCCGTGATCCCCTCCTTCTTCCCCTACTTCGGTGCGACGCGAGTGTTCTCGCCGTAAACCAAGGTCTTAAAGGGGACGACGTTCCACCGAATTTGAAGATCTTGCAACTCCTCCGCAATCCAGTCGGAAGTTGTTCCTTCGGTCCACTTCAGGACGACGAGGCCTCCCCCGTACACACTTTCTGTTTCTCGTCCCTCGACGTGAGGGGTGAGTGTCTTTTGCCCCACAACGAGGCGCATTCCTTCCCGCCGGCAGATTTCGCTTAAGGCGGCAACGTCTTCTTGCCTGTGCGGAAGTTCGGGGAGCCAGAGGTACGAGACCTCTTCCGGCGCGCGGCCGAAGAGCCGCGCGACCTCGTCGCGCTCGTTTTGCAGCCGTCTGGCAAGGCCTTCTTCCCGGCGGCGGTCACCCGTCCTCTCCTCATGGGCCGGGAAAAAAAGTTTATTTGCCCGGAAGCCCGGGTGAGGAGACGGAGGTTTGCCGCCCCCTTCGTCTTCCTGAAGGGGCGACTCCCAGGCAAGACCTATTTCCCAGGACGGGGGCCAGGAAACTTCTCGTTCGGGAAGGCGAAGGTGCGGAGCGGAAGGGAGGCGACTTTGCCCTTCCCTTTCCCACATTCGGAGGTCGAGAAGGACGGTGAGCGGCGGTTTTCCCGCTTTCTCCCAACCAATTCTCAGGGCCTCGTACGCCGTCCAGTGGGGTACGTATACCCCTACGGCGATCGACCGTTTCTTTCCAGGCACGGCGAAGAACGGATGGGATTCCTTGCTTTCCCGGGAGGGAAATCCTTCGAAAGCGTCGGCCAAGGGTACGGTTTGTCGGGGTTCTGTGGGCGACCCTACCGTGGCGAGAAATACGATTCCCAGGACAGCTAGGCCCTTTTGGAATCCGAGGAAAACCGTCTGCATTCTTCACCACATCTCTTTCTCACGCGATTCCCGGAGACGAGCGCACCCGAGAACTTCCCGCGAGCCCCTTTTACCGCCGGTTTGCGGAAAGATGTATACTGGGTAGGGTAACCTGTGAACACCGGCGCAAAGGGGGAATACCTTGTGCACGTCGAAACGCTTTGGGAAGGGAACCTCCGCTTTCGTTCTACGGGACCGAGCGGTCATTCCGTCGTGATCGACGCGGATCGCGATCACGGGGGAACGGACCAAGGTCCGCGCCCCATGGAGCTTTTGCTTCACGGACTTGCCGGGTGTACGGGGATGGACATCGTGCTCATCTTGCAGCGGATGCGCGTGCCCCTCGAAGGGCTCTCGATTCAGGTGGAGGCCGAACGGGCGGAAGATCATCCGCGGAGCTTTACCAAAATCCACCTTCATTACCGCTTTGCGGGCACAAACCTTCCTGAGGACAAGGTGAGGCGGGCGGTTGGGCTTTCCGTAGAGAAGTACTGTTCGGCCTCCGCTTCGATTGCCGCCCCTATCGTGGTGACGTTTGAAGTCAACGGCCAGACGTATACGTACGGGACGAAACCTCATCGGTGCACATCGGAAGGGTGAAGGCGGAGGTTCAAGGGTTAGGGTTGCCGGGTTGCACCTTGCGCATGTCGTGGAAAAATGTGGGGAGAGGTAGCCGATTTTCCTTTTTTGGACAGGGCCCGCAGACTCCCGCATGCGGGCCCATTTTCGCTTCCTGAGAAACTGTCTTCAAGGTACGCAGCCTGTGGTGTTTTTTCGAACTGCCTAAGTGGTTCCTCTTTGTTTTGCGGGCGGTCACCCTGCGACCGGATCGCCGCTTTTGGCTCTCGGGGTGCGAAAGCTCCGGCAACAATTTCCGAATCGACCTCGCTCTGCGCCGTTCGAGGCCGCATCCCTTCAGGAAGAAGGTTGGTTTTTCACGGACGAGTGGTTTCGTCAGGAGTCGAACAACCCTATACGTGTAGAGAGGGGGGGACGGCGTTGGCAAAGTTGGGCATGCTCCTAACGCCGCACGAACAGGTAGAACTCGAGTACATCCTGCGCAAGGAGTTGGAAGACCTCCTTGCTGACCTCGAAGACCGGCGTTTGGAAGGTCTGCTACGAAACGTCCTCGAGGAACGCTATGCCCTTCTCTTGCGCCTGTACAGTCGGGTGGCTCCCCCGCGGGAAGTGCGGCGCTTTTTGCGGTCTCTGTAAGTTCTCTTTCTGGCCCGACGCCATTTTTGCGCTTGGGTGCTCGCCCGCCGGATTCCATCCGGGTGTGAGCCCCGAGCGCGCTCCTTCCAGACTCGCCGGGTTGAGGAAAAGCGAGGCTTTTTTGCGTTTTGTACCTTGCCTTTTCTCGCGGGGGTTGCTATAATGAATTGCGCGTTTGGCCTGCTCCTGTAGCTCAGTGGCAGAGCGCATCCTTGGTAAGGATGAGGCCGCAGGTTCGATCCCTGCCGGGAGCACCACCCACGGCCCCTTGGTCGAGTGGTTAAGACACCACCCTTTCAAGGTGGTAGCAGGGGTTCGATTCCCCTAGGGGTCACCAACGGACGATTAGCTCAGTGGGAGAGCACCTGCCTTACAAGCAGGGGGTCGGCGGTTCGAATCCGTCATCGTCCACCAGGCGGAGGGGTAGCGAAGCGGTCAAACGCGGCAGACTGTAAATCTGCTCCCTCTTGGGTTCGGGGGTTCGAATCCCTCCCCCTCCACCAGGGCTTTGCCGTTGGGGTGTAGCCAAGTGGTAAGGCAGCGGACTTTGGATCCGCGATCCGTAGGTTCGAATCCTACCACCCCAGCCATTTGTCGTGAGCCGGTAGCTCAGCCGGTAGAGCACCGGACTTTTAATCCGGGTGTCGCGGGTTCGATTCCCGCCCGGCTCACCATCCCAATAACGATGCGGATTCCAGGATGTTTCCCCTTCTGGAAAAGGACCGTAGAGGCTTTCGGGACACCCTAACACGCGGACGTGCCTTCCTTGTGTCAGGTGTAGCGGATGTTCCGGTGAAGGTCAACGGTCAGGGAAGGTAAATTTTTTGCTAAAATGGTCAAGAAACGTAAAAGAAGGTGGATTGCAGCGCGGCGCAATGTCCGCCTGCGGTGTGGTATAGAACGAGGACGTCCCACATTCGCCGATTGTCTTTGTTTTGCATCGAGCAGAAAACACGAACCTCCGGTTACACACGGGGGTTTTTATATTTATTTTTGTTTTTGTATACAACTTCGTATATGTTTTCCATTTTTTTTAGGCTTTTTTCCCAGGAAAAACTATTAGCCACAAATTTTCTAGAATTTTCCCCCATCTTACTTAATAATTCTCTATTTAAAGCAAAAAGAATTATCTTTTCGGCTGCAGACCACGGGTTTTCTTTGGGGACGACGAATCCCGTAGATTCGTGGGAGACAACCTCAGGAAGTCCTCCCACTTCGGAGACGATTACGGGGATTCCACAAGCTTGGGCTTCGAGCACGGCCACTCCAAAGCTTTCGTACCGACTGAGGGCGACGTAAACGTCCAATTGGTTTAAGTACCTGGGAACTTCCTTGTGGGGTACGGCACCCACGAATGTGGTGATTTTGTCGATTTTTAGACGCCTACTTAAGGATTCCAGGCGTTTTCGATCCGGCCCGTCGCCTACAATGAGCAGGCGGAGCGAGCGCCCGATATTCGGTGCGTTTTCTACGAGGTGTCTATGCGCCAAGGCAAAGGCGTGAAGGAGGAGATCTACGCCGTACTGCGGGGCGAGGGACTTCACCGTTCCGACGGTAAACAACTGGGGGTTTTTGTGTTCCGGATGTGGGCGAAATTGGGCGACGTCGACGCCAAAGGGCGTGATCTCAATCCCACGAACGTTCGGTTCGAGCTTGAGGGTTTGCTGGGCCATGGCTTGGCTTGTGGATAAGACGAGGTCGGCCGCCCGAAGGTTTCGTGTAACGATGTATCTGTGAAGCGGCGAGGAGAAAGGGTATTCGTAAACGTCGGAGCCCCACACGGACAAAAGGAATGGCCGAAAGCGGGATAAACGTCCCAGAGTTCCGTATCCCGTTGCGTAGTGGGCATGCAGGATATCGGGCTTCACCTCGGAAATTTTTTTTCTGAGGTTAGGAGCAGAAAAGAAGTATGAAAGAGACGGTTTGGAAAACAACCCGAGGATTTCATGTACGTGAACCGCCGGGTGTAGCGGTTCTCGCCCCGGATGAACCGTGAAGAGGTGGATTTCGTAACCTCGCTCTGCCAATGCGTTCACCCAGCGGACCGTGTGGACGGAACTCTGTGCGGCGAGGAAGGCGATTTTCACCGGCGTAGAAGCTCCCTTCGTCGTCCAGCGCCCTTTTCGCCTGGACTTCCTAGTCGTGGGTTCTTATACTAGGAGGGGCGTGTAGCGAAGTGTCCCAAGGCCCCTCATCCATTCTAAGACTTTCAGGAGGGAAAGGAGACCACATGGGACTTTGGCACGCAAGGAAAAGGGACAAACGCGAGGAGTTGTGGAACATGCTGGTCACGCATCACGTTCCCGAGTCCGAGGAAGCGGAGTCGTTTCGCATCCTCCGCACAAACCTCTTCTTTCGGGGTGTGGACGCCCCCCTTCGCACCGCAGCTATTGTAAGTTCCTTGCCCAAAGAAGGAAAGAGCTTTGTGGCGGCCAATCTGGCAGTCGCCGTGGCGCAGTCCGGAAAGCGGGTGCTCCTTGTCGATTCGGACCTACGGAAGCCATCTCTTCATAAGTACTTTAAGACTCGCCAGACCCACGGACTTTCCACACTCCTTGTGGGGATGGTACCTCTGTCCGAGGCCGTCCTTCCGACCCCTGTAACCAACCTCTTTCTGCTTCCTGCCGGTCCCACTCCTCCTAATCCCGCG
Source organism: Brockia lithotrophica (assembly GCA_003050565.1). Taxonomy (NCBI): domain Bacteria; kingdom Bacillati; phylum Bacillota; class Bacilli; order Thermicanales; family Thermicanaceae; genus Brockia; species Brockia lithotrophica. The sequence continues at coordinate 36,008 of PEBW01000006.1, read as the reverse complement.
GAGCTTTTGGCTTCGGAACCGATGGACGCACTGTGTGCGGAAGTTTCGACTCGCTTTGATTTTGTGTTGTTCGACACTCCTCCGCTTCTCCTCGTGGCAGACGGTGTGATCGTTTCCTCGCGTGTAGACGGAGCGGTTTTGGTCGTCCGTGGGAGGCATACGCGTAAGGAATATGCGAAAAAATCAGTAAAATTATTAGAAAAATCGAATGTAAAGATTTTAGGCTGCGTATTCAATGGAAGTACCAAGGAAAACCGTCACTATGATAGTGGATACTACTATTCTCATATTAATACATAATTTATCAAAAATTAAGTATTATTAACAATTTACGAACAACGTAGTATAAATTTCCTAGGAACAACAAGAACGGCATTTGCCAACGGTTTGCGGCGCTGGTATCAAATTCGCGGGGTTTCGACGCTGTCGCTTGCGGGCGCGCCTCTTTTTGTCGTATGCTTGAATAAGCGGGATTGAGCAACGGTACTTCACGGGGCGCCTCGTCCACCGACCGTCGTCATCCCGTGAGAAATCACCTGACGAGGTCGCGAAAGGGGGAACCTCCTTGCCGGAGGAACTCAGCCTACAAGATGTCGTGGGAGTTTTACGTAAACGTCTGGCTTGGATTCTTTTGCTTACACTAACGGGCACTCTTGTTGCTTATGTTTTTAGTGTTTACTTTATTACGCCCGTGTATTCTGCGTCTACACAACTTATCGTTAATCCAAAACAAAACGAAAATGCTCCATTAACATATTCCGATTTACAAATAAGTTTAAATCTTATAGAAACTTATAAAGAAGTTTTGAAGAGCCCGCGTATCTTAGAAAAAGTTGTTCAGATCACAGGATATACTAAGGGCGTAGGTGAACTTAGCAAAAATGTAAAAGTAAGTACCGTGAAACAATCACAGGTACTGTCTGTAACAGTGGAGGATACATCGCCCGAACGGGCGGCGGTTTTAGCAAATGCGATCGCCAGAGTATTTCAACAGGAAATTCCAAAAATTTTACGTGTAGACAATGTAGAAATTCTTGCAGAAGCATACCCGCCATCTTCCCCCGTACGGCCTAAAGTACCTTTGAATACTTTCATCGGGGGTGTCGTTGGGCTTTTTGCAGGAGTTTTATTCGCGTTTCTTTTGGAAGCGCTCGACACTACATTTCGCGATGAAAAACAAATAGAAGAAATTCTGGGGCTTCCCGTCCTGGGAGAAGTAGGGATTATTTCCTCGGGAATGCGCAGAAAACGATCGCGGGTTTCCCCGACGTCGACGATTTCCCAGAAGGATAGAGAAAAGGCTGGAGCTACGACCTCGGGATCTCCTCCTCAGGAAGGGCGGTTGGAAGTATGATCGGTAGAATTTCCCGGATCCGGGCAGCTAAAGACGAACGCCAAGCTCAACTTGTGAGTTGGGACGACCCGACGTCACCGGAGGCCGAAGCCTTTCGAAGTTTACGCACCAACCTTCAATTTGCAGCTGCGGCGCGCCCCTATCGCTCGCTCCTCGTCACGAGTTCCGTCCCTGGGGAAGGGAAGAGTCTCGTTTCGGCTAATTTAGGAGTAGTCTTTGCGCAAGCCGGAAAGAAAGTTCTTCTCGTGGACGCCGATCTGCGGCGCCCCACGTTGCACAAGTACCTGCGTACGTCCAATCGCGTGGGATTGACCAACGTCCTTGTCGGCGCGCATTCACTTTCTTCGGCAATTCAAGAGTTGCGTATTCCGGGCCTTTCTTTTTTGCCCTCGGGTCCCGTACCTCCCAATCCGGGAGAACTTTTGGGCTCGCAAATCATGCATCAGCTCGTCGAGCAACTTTCCAACCGGTTTGACCTCGTCTTTTTGGATACGCCGCCGGTTTTGTTCATGAGCGACGCGCGTCTTCTCGCTCCTTCCGTTGACGGGGCCCTTCTTGTCGTGCGTTGGAAATTTGCTCGCCGCGATCTCGTGAAGAAGGCTGTTCAACTTTTGCGTTTGACAAATACACATATTTATGGGGTTGTATTTAATTCAGTAGCAAATTATGAGGTAAATTCATATTATGGAGGTTATGGGTATTAATAATGAAATGTCTTTCGGATTTTAGGTAGGTGGGTTTTGCGTGATCGACCTCCATGTCCACTGGCTTCCCGGTCTCGACGATGGGGCACAGGACGAAGAAGAATTCTTTTGCATGGCAGAAACGGCCGTACGAGAAGGGATTCAAACGATTGTCGGTACCCCTCATCACCTCAACGGGGTATACGTAAATCCTGCCGAAAAGGTACTGGAGGCGGAGAAACGGGCTCGTTTCCTTCTCTCGGAGCGGGGAATTCCCCTCCAGGTCCGTGCTGCTCAAGAGGTGCATCTGAGCTCGGAACTTTTTTCGGCGCTCGCCAACGATGAAATCTTGTTTCTCGACGGAAGAAAGGGACGTTACCTTCTTCTCGAGCTGCCCCGCCATGTTCCGCCGGATGTAGACCGATGGATTTACGAACTTCGCATCCGAGGAATTGTGCCGGTACTTGCCCACGTGGAGCGATACGCCCTCTTTCGCGAACACCCCCAACGCCTCTTCACCCTGGTCGAAAGGGGGGCGGTTCTGCAAGTTACGGCCGGTAGCTTTGCCGGAGCTTTCGGGGAGGACGTGCGGACTTTCGCCGTACGGCTCGCGGAAAACGGATGGGTCCACCTCGTAGCATCCGATGCTCACAGAGCTTCTGGCCGTAGGGGATTTTACCTCAGGGAAGCTTATCGCATTCTTGAAGGCATCCTCGGGACGGAGGAGGTTTTAGCCATTCACTCGCGCGCAGAAGGGATCCTTGACGGCCGGGAAATTTCCGCCGAAGAAGGGGAACCTTTCCCGCCGGTAGGAAAGAAGGGTGTATTCTTCGCGCGTCTCAAGAACTTGTTCGGCTACAACCAATAGCACGGGAGACCACCACGGACCTCCGGCACGGGCTTTGGGGTTCTGGTACGGATGTGTGGGGTAAAGGGCGGGCGTTTTTTGGTCCCGCCCTTCGTTCTTGTGGTAGACTTACGTACGTCGCGGTCGGGAGCGATGTAATCACCTTTCTCTCGGCGTGCACGAGTAGAAGGGGAAGGGGAACGTCCAATGAAGATCCTCACCGTTGTCGGCGCTCGTCCCCAGTTCATCAAAGCTTCCGTTGTTTCTCGTGAACTTCGACGATTCGGCGAAAACGTGCAAGAGATTCTCGTCCACACGGGTCAACATTTTGACCCCTACATGTCCGACGTTTTTTTCCGCGAATTAGAACTTCCCCGGCCCGACTATCATCTGGGGATCGGCGGCGGAACTCATGGACAAAACACGGGTCGCATGGTGGAGGCCATAGAGGGCGTACTTTTTCGCGAGCGCCCTGACGTCGTCCTTGTGTACGGAGATACCGACAGCACCTTGGCGGGGGCCCTCGCTGCGGCAAAGCTTCACATCCCCGTGGCTCACGTCGAAGCAGGGCTCCGTTCCTTTAACCGACGCATGCCCGAAGAGATCAACCGCGTCCTCACGGACCACGTTTCCGACCTCCTCTTTGCCCCTACGGAACAAGCCGTAGAAAATTTGCGGCGGGAAGGTATCTCGGGAGAACGTGTGCACCTCGTAGGCGATGTGATGTACGATGCGGCCCTATGGTTTGCTGAGGGTTCGCGCGGGCGGGAAAGCCTTCTTGCGTCGTACGCCCTCCGACCGTCCGCGTACGCATTGGTCACCGTTCATCGCGCGGAAAATACGGATCACCCGGAACGTCTGTTGACCATCGTACGGGGATTCCTCCGCTTTGCAGAGCTCATGCCCGTCATTTGGCCGGTCCATCCCCGAACGCGCAAAGCCTTAGAAACGTTATCCCGGCAAGGAGCTCTTCCTCAGGACGTTCGCCGGGTGATCGACGGGTCTTTTTTTGCCGAGTTGGACGCTTCGGGTACGGTAGACCGGGGAAATATCCGGTGGATCCGACCTGTAGGATACGGAGAAATGATCGTTTTGGAGCGGAATGCCCGTTTCATCGCCACAGATTCCGGCGGCGTACAAAAAGAGGCTTTCTTTTACCGCGTACCGTGCGCTACACTACGGGAGGAGACGGAGTGGACCGAACTTGTCGAACTCGGATGGAATCGACTCTGTCCGCCGTTGACCGTAGAGGGTTTGTACGCGTGTCTCGTGGAGGCTTATCAGAGTCGCGGAAGCGAGGCCTTCCCGTACGGTAAAGGAGACGCTTCCCACAAGGTCGTACGGGAGCTCCTTCGGCGGTACGGGTAAGCATAAACCTCTTTACGGAGGAAGAACCATCCTTGCGTTCGATGAACATCTGGGTTATTAACCAATACGCCGGTGCTCCCGATCAGCCTGGCTTTACGCGACATTTCAGCCTTGCGCGGGAACTCATTCGTCGCGGACATCGCGTAAGCATCGTCGCCACGAGTTTTCATCACTCCTTGCGAAAGGATACGCGGTTGCAGCCGGGGGAATCGTGGCGCTACGAGGTGATCGAGGGCGTTCCGTTCCTTTGGCTCCGTACCCCTGCGTACCGGGGAAATTCCGCCGCGCGCGTTTGGAACATGGCGGCTTTCGGGCTTTCTGCCATACGTCGAAGCCGTCCGGAAATTTTGGGCGATCCAGATGTCGTGTTGGGTTCGATTCCCCATCCCTTCACCGGTCTTGCCGCGGAACGACTTTCCCGGAGGTACCGCGTTCCCTTCGTGCTCGAGGTTCGAGATCTTTGGCCGGACTCCCTCATCGATTTGGGGGATGTTTCTCCGCTCCACCCGTTCATCCTCTGGATGCGGTGGGCTGAGCGATACCTCTACCGAAGGGCGACGCGCATCCTTTCCATTCTTCCCCTCGCATACGAGCACATGGTGCGCCAAGGGGCAACGCGGGAGAAGATCTTTTGGCTTCCCAACGGAATCGATCTTACGGGTGTCCCTCCTTTCCTCCCTTTGTCGGAACGGGAGACCTTTACCGTGATGTACGCGGGAAGTCATGGATTGGCCAACGATCTGGATCGCGTCCTCGACGCAGCGCACCTTCTTCAAAAAGGGGGAAACGGGAAGGCGATCCGCTTTGTCCTCGTAGGAGACGGTCCGGAAAAGGAAAGGCTGATGCAGAGGGCCCGGGAGATGGGACTCCACAATGTGGAGTTTCGCGATCCCGTCCCGAAGCGCGAGGTCTTTCGTGTTTTGGCCGAGGCGGATGCGTTTCTCCTCCTTCTCAAGGAAGCCCCCGTGTTTCGATTCGGCGCAAGCCCAAATAAGCTGTACGATTACATGGCGATGGGGCGTCCGGTGATCTTTGCCGTAAATTCTCCCTACAATCCCGTTCAAGAGTCGCACTCGGGGATCACGGTTTCGGACGCAAGTCCGGAAGCCTTGGCGCAGGCGGTCCATGCTCTCGCTTCTCTTCCTCGGGAGGAGCGGGAGGCCATGGGGAGGCGCGGTCGCGCTTACGTGGAAGAACACCACAGTTTTCCAAGGCTCGCGGAACAGCTGGAAGAAATTTTACGGGGGGCGCTTTTCTCCCCACAATAATCCTTCTTCGGCGGCAGAACTCGGCTGTACTTTTCTTGCAAGACCCCGTGAAATCGCACGAGGATGTAAAAGTAAGGGGGATTTTCGCCATGCGCGATTCGTTTCTTCCCTTTTCCCCTCCGATGATCGGCGAAGAAGAAATCCGGGAGGTAATCGACACGCTGCGATCCGAGTGGATCACCACGGGGCCGAAAACCAAGGAGTTCGAGCGTAGATTCCAAGAATTCTTGGGGGCACCCGGAGCCCTCGCGTTGAATTCCTGCACGGCGGCTCTTCACACGGCCCTCGTCACCTTGGGCATCGGACCCGGGGACGAGGTGGTCACCACTCCCCACACCTTTGCGGCAACGGCAAATGTGATCGAGCACGTTGGCGCGCGTCCCGTCCTCGTCGATGTAGAACCCGATACGCTAAATATCGATCCGTCGCGCATCGAAGCAGCCCTTACGCCGCGAACGCGCGCCATTTTACCCGTACATTTTGCCGGGCACCCGGCGGACCTCGACCCCATTCGGGAGATCGCGCAAAAGCACGGGCTTGCCCTCATCGAGGATGCGGCCCATGCCCTCCCGGCTCGTTATCGCGGGCGGATGATCGGATCGGGCCCTAACCCCGTGGCCTTTAGTTTTTACGCGACCAAGAACCTCACGACTGCAGAGGGAGGGATGCTCACGGGCGCGCCGGACTTCCTGGAGAGGGCTTCCATCTTCGCCTTGCACGGGATGACGCGGGATGCTTGGAAGCGGTACGGAAAGGAGGGATCCTGGTACTACGAAGTGACGGTCCCCGGTTTTAAGTACAACATGACGGACATTCAGGCCTCTCTGGGGCTGCACCAGTTGAAAAAACTTCCAGAGTTTCACAGGCGCAGGCGGGAAATTGCCGCGCGGTATACGGCGGTCTTTTCCGAACGTGAAGAGCTCGTCGTGCCCGTGGAGCGACCGGACGTAGAACACGCGTGGCATCTCTACGTTCTCCGACTCAACCTTTCCGCCTTGACGATCGATCGATCTCGCTTTATCGAGGAGCTCAAACGGCGCAATATCGGGACTTCCGTGCATTTCATCCCGATCCATCTCCACCCGTACTACCGCGAGAAGTACGGGTACCGTCCGGAAGATTTTCCGGTTTCCTACGAAAACTACCTCCGGAGCATTAGCCTTCCCCTTCATCCCGGTCTCGGCGACCGCGACGTAGAGGACGTCATCGAGGCGGTGTTGGACGTAGTTCGGGAGTTTCGTCGGTAAGTCCATCCGATTTTCCGACGGGAGGCGGTGGCGTGCGGCGTTCGAAACGCCTTTTTGACCTCTTTTGGAGCGCGCTGGGCCTTCTCCTCCTTTTCCCCGTGTTTCTCGGAATCGCGTTGGCGATTAAGTTCGATGACGGGGGTCCCGTGTTTTTCCGGCAACGGCGCATCGGGTACCGCGGGCGTCCGTTTGCGATGTGGAAGTTCCGTACGATGGTCGTCGACGCGGAGCAGAAAGGGGGCCTCCTTACCGTGGGAAGAGACCCGCGGGTCACGCGCGTAGGGTACTGGCTCCGGAAGACCAAGCTCGACGAACTCCCTCAGCTTTGGAACGTGCTCAAAGGCGAGATGAGCCTCGTGGGGCCGCGCCCGGAAGTTCCCCAATACGTCGCCCTATACACCGAAGAACAGCGGCGCGTCCTGGAACTCGTTCCGGGCATCACCGATCCCGCCTCAATTCGCTTTCGCCACGAAAACGAACTCCTCGCCCAATCTCCGGATCCCGAAAGGACTTACGTTGAGGTCGTCATGCCGGAAAAGATCCGCTTGAATTTGGAGTACGCACGGCGCGCTACGGTGTGGAGCGACTTTGCGGTAATTCTGCAAACTTTTTTGGCCTTGCTTCGGCCCTCGAACGCGGGGGAAATCGGGCAGTCGGGCTCCTCCGCCGGCCCCCCTGATGACAGGCGTTCCAATTTGGGGTAAGCTAAATGGGGAACTTGCGCGCCAAAACACGGATGAGGAATGACTTCTTAGCCCGAGGGCGAAAGCAAGGTGAAGGCGCAATGCCCCGGAGTTTTCTGAAGTTTGCGCTCGATCTTTTGGCGTGGAGCGCGGCTGCGCTTCTCAGCTTTTGGCTACGTCTGGAAGATCCCCTTCCCCTTTACGCCCGTCCCATGCTCCTCTACGCGCTTCTCGGAGCGGTCGTAGGCGGGCTCGTAATTGCGGCCCTCGGGTTACCGCAGCAGGCTTGGAACAAAACGAGTTTACGGGACGCCTTTGCGGTATTCCGAGCCACTGGCCTGGGGACGGGGTTTCTCCTTCTCCTTGTCGGCGTCGGGCATCCCGATCTCGGAATTCCCCGGAGCATCCCCCTCATCCACGGAGTTCTCGCCCTTCTTTTTCTGGGAGGCTTGCGCGTTTTTGTTCGTCTTGCCGAAGAACGAAGCGGTCGGCGAGCGCTTTCGGGGAGAGAACGCCGCGTCCTCATCGTAGGAGCCGGAGAAGCCGGGACGATGATCGCGCGGGAGATGCTTCGGCATCCGGAAACCGGTCTTATGCCTGTGGGCTTTCTCGACGACGATCCGAATAAGGCCGGGCAAAGGTACCTCGGACTTCGCGTTTTGGGGAAGCTAGGCGACCTTCCCCGCGTCGTCAGGCATACGTCTGCGGAAGAAGTGCTCATCGCAATCCCGTCTGCTCCCGGTACGGTGGTACGCCGGGTTGTGGACCTCGCCCGCAAGGTGGGTGTACGCTACCGCATCATCCCCGGGATCTACGACATCCTCGCGGACCGTGTGAGCGTGACCCAGATCCGTGAGGTGGACGTAGAAGACCTCCTCCGCCGCGATCCCGTTCGTCTTCAGGTGGAAGAAATTGCCGGATACCTCGAAGACAAGGTGATCCTGGTCACAGGTGCCGGGGGTTCCATAGGCAGCGAGATCGTTCGGCAAGTGCTTCCGTTCCGCCCCAAATTCCTCGTCCTCGTGGGGCGGGGCGAAAACAGCCTGTACGAGTTGGAGAGGCGTTTGGAGCGGGAGTTTCCCTCTGCCCGATGGGCGACGATCGTTGCGGACGTACGTCGGAAGGACAAGCTAATCTCTCTCTTTGAACGCTTCCAGCCGCAGGTGGTCTTTCACGCGGCGGCCCACAAGCACGTACCGCTCATGGAACTCAACCCCGACGAGGCGATCTTCAACAACGTCGGAGGTACGAAGAACCTCGTAGAGGTTGCCCTGAGTTTTGGCGTCGAGAGGTTTGTAAACATCTCTACGGATAAGGCTGTCAACCCGACTTCGATCATGGGGGCGAGCAAGCGCGTTGCGGAGTACGTCGTAACCTGGGCGGCGTCCCGCGCTCGGCCCGGGCAGGTGTTTGTTTCCGTACGCTTCGGCAACGTATTGGGGAGCAGAGGAAGCGTGATTCCGCTCTTCAAGGAGCAAATCCGGCGGGGCGGTCCGGTGACGATCACGCACCCGGATATGGTTCGGTACTTCATGACCATTCCCGAGGCGGCCCAACTCGTCCTGCAGGCGGGGGGCCTGGGCGAAAATGGCGCCGTATACGTACTCGACATGGGAGAGCCGGTCCGCATCCTGGACTTGGCGCACGACCTCATCCGCCTTTCCGGTCTGGAGCCCCACGTGGACATCGACATCGTATTTACCGGGAAACGCCCGGGAGAAAAGCTGTTTGAGGAACTCCTCACGGCAGAAGAAGGTACGCGCGCGACAAAACACGAAAAGATCTTTGTTGCCCGGAATACAGACGTTCCGCCAAATTTCGAGGAAAAGCTACACGAGCTCTTCGAAGCGGCCCGGACGGGGAGCGGAGACGCAATCCGCAAGGCCTTGCGCGAACTCGTACCGACGTACCACCCCGCCTCGTTTTCCGGTGAAGATGCGGGAAAGGCGGAAAACGGGCAGGAAAAACGGAGAACGGAGGGTTCGTTTTTCTCTGCGAACGGTGCGGTCGCATCCCCGGCCCAGGAGTTCGTATGGCCTTCCCGGAGCGCAAGCGGGGGTACGTGACGGGTGGCGGTGTACCTCGATGGGTACCCTCGCTTTCTGGAGTGGATTCGTGAGAGGATCGGCGGGTAGGTGGAGAAATTACTCCGCATGGGAGGAAGGTTTATGGGGAATTCGCACCGCGCGAAGGAAGATCTCCTTCGGAAAATTCACAATCGAGATGCTGTCGTCGGCGTCGTGGGTCTGGGATACGTAGGGCTTCCGTTGGCCGTGGAAATCGCTCGCGTAGGGTTCCGTGTCTTGGGGGTGGAACGCAACCCTAAACGCGTCGACCTCGTGAACTCGGGGAGGAGCTACATCGACGACGTTCCGACGGAAAAACTCGCAGAGGTTGTCCAAGAAGGGCGGTTGGAAGCCCGCGTGGACTTTTCGCGTGTTCCCGAGATGGACGTGATCGTGATCGCCGTCCCCACTCCTCTGACTCGAAATCTCGTGCCGGACTTGCAGTACGTAGAGGGGGTTACGCGCGAACTTTCTTCGCGTCTCCGCCCGGGGCAACTCGTGAGCCTCGAATCTACGACGTATCCGGGTACGACCGAGGAGGTCATGCTCCCCATCTTGGAACGCGGATCCGGCCTTCGCGTGGAAGAGGATTTCTTCCTCGCGCACTCACCGGAACGCGTAGACCCCGGGAACAAGAACTTTAATACGAAAAACACGTCCAAGGTCGTCGGCGGCGTCGGCCCGGCGTCGTTGGAGGTTGCTTCGGCCTTTTACGCCCAGGTGATCGAACAAGTCGTACCCGTCTCGAGTGCGAAGGCGGCGGAGCTCGTCAAGGTGTACGAGAACACGTTCCGCGCCGTAAACATCGCCCTCGTGAACGAACTCGCCCTGCTCTGCGACCGCATGGGACTAAACGTGTGGGAGGTATTGGACGCGGCGTTTACCAAGCCCTTTGGGATCATGCCGTTTTACCCGGGCCCCGGGGTCGGCGGTCACTGCATTCCGATCGACCCCCACTACCTGGAGTGGAAGGCGAAGGAGTTCAACTTCAATACGCACTTCATCGCGCTGGCGGGTGAGATCAACCGCAAGATGCCCGAGTTCGTCCTCGAGAAGGTACGGAGGATCTTGAACGACATGCGCCTCGCTCCTTCTGCCGCTCGCGTTCTCCTTTTAGGTGTTGCCTACAAAAAAGACGTTACGGACTTGCGGGAAAGTCCCGCCCTCGACGTACTCCGCCTCCTCAGGAGGGAGGGCGCTCAGGTGGCCTATCACGACCCGTTTGTTCCGGAACTCTCTTGGGAAGGGATTGCCCTCCAAAGCGTTCCGCTCACGGAAGAGGTCCTTCGGGAACACGACCTCGTCGTTCTGACCACGGATCACACGTCCGTCGACTACGAGTTTGTGCGCAGACACGCGCGCAAGATTCTGGATACGCGGGGCGTGTACCGGCGTTCGCCTTCGGAAAACGTCGTTCTTTTGTGAGAAGCCGGTTGAATCCGCCCTGCGATGTTCGCATGTTTTCCACCGTGCGGTGGTTCGCCAACACCGTCGTCCGGGAGAAAATTCCCTCTTCGGGGAGAGACGAAAGCATGAAGCGTTTTGCTCTCATCGGCGCCGGGGGCTACATCGCTCCGCGGCACCTCGCGGCCATCCGCGATACGGGGAACCTCCTCGTCGCGGCGCTCGACCCCGTGGATGCTTCGGAACGCGTGCACACCTTTTTCCCGGACGCCCGGGTATTCCGAGAGGAAGGGGAGTTCGAAGCTTACCTTCGATCTTTGTACGAGCGCGGCGAGGGCGTGGATTACGTAAGCATCGCCAGCCCCAACCACCTTCACGCGGAACACATTCGCCTCGCCATTCGTGTGGGCGCCCACGCACTTTGCGAAAAGCCGCTGGCCGTGCGCGTCGAGGACCTCGAAGATCTCAAACGGCGGGAGCAGGGAACAGGACGTCGGGTGTACACGGTTTTCCAGCTTAGGGTGCACCCCGAGCTCGCCCGCTTGCGCGAGCGCCTGCGCGCGGACGATCGCGTCCACGAGGTCACCCTTACGTACGTCACGGGTCGCGACCCCTCGTACCTCAAAACCTGGAAGGGACAAAGCGAAAAGAGCGGCGGCCTGGCGATGCACATCGGGATCCACTTCTTCGACCTCCTCCTTTGGTACTTTGGAGGCCCCGTTCACCTCGAAGTTCATCGTCGGGACGATACCGCCGTTGCGGGCTTCCTCGAGCTCGAGAGGGCGCGTGTGCGGTGGTTTCTCTCGCTCGATGCCGCCTACGTCCCCGAGGCCTACCGGCGAGAGGGGAGGACGACATACCGATCGATTGCCGTGAACGGCGAAGAGATCGATTTTTCCCGCGTCCCGCCAGAACTTCACACCGAGGTGTATCGTCGGACGCTTGCGGGCAATGGCTTTGGCATCCGAGAAGCCGAGGCTTCCGTACGTCTCACGGCGGCAATCCGCGAACTCCCCGTTGTTTCGCCCTCTCCACCGTACATCCACCCTTTTCTCGCGGGAACGGCATAGCCTTCCGAGAGCTCTTCGAGTTGTTCGAAGAAGGCAAAACGGCCGAACGGGTGGGAGGTCCGGTTTCGCCGCGGCAGGGATGCGGATGGGGGTTGCTCCCGGCACGACCAGTGGATTCGACAAAGGGGGGGTCTTTTTGCGCGACGGGGGAACGGCAGAACCTCCGGTTTCTTCGGGGCTTCGCGTTTGGGAAGGGAAGGCGTACGTCCACGAGACGGCGGTCGTCGATCCGGGGGCAGAGATCGGCGAGGGCACTCGGATTTGGCACTTTTCCCACGTCATGGCGGGTGCGCGGATCGGTCCGCGCTGCAATTTGGGGCAAAACGTCTTCGTTGCCCGGGGTGCCGTCATCGGGGCCGGGTGCAAGATCCAAAACAACGTCTCGGTGTACGAGGGAGTCGTTTTGGAAGACGAGGTTTTCGTCGGGCCAAGCGCCGTGTTTACGAACGTCAAGACGCCACGGGCGAGCTTTCCTCGCAACACCTCGGAGGACTACGTGCGTACGGTCGTGCGCCGGGGAGCATCCATCGGAGCAAATGCGACCATCGTGTGCGGCGTGACGATAGGGGAATGGGCCATGGTGGGTGCGGGAGCGGTCGTCACCCGGGATGTACCCCCGTACGCCCTCGTCCTCGGGGTACCCGCTCGGGTTTCCGGGTGGGTATGCGAATGCGGGCTTCCCCTTTCCTTTGACGATTCGGGTCGTGCGGTATGTTCGTGCGGCCGGCGCTACGACCGCGTGGACGAAACTACGGTGAGGAAGGTGGAAGATCGTGGCACATTCGAAGATCCCCATTCTTGATCTGGCGCCGGAAGTCGAGGAGCTCTGGGAGGAACTTCAGGCGGCCATCGTCCGGGTGCTTCGCTCGGGCCAGTTTATCCTTGGCCCCGAGGTGGAGGCGTTCGAACGGGAGGTGGCGGAGTACCTCGGCGTTAAGCATGCAATCGGAGTGAACTCGGGGACGGATGCTCTGGTGCTTTCCCTGCGTGCTTTGGGCATCGGCCCCGGAGACGAGGTGATCACCACGCCCTTTACTTTCTTCGCCACGGCAGAAGCGATCCACCTCGTCGGTGCGACGCCCGTGTTTGTGGACATCGACCCCGAGAGCTTCAACCTCGACCCGAATCGCATCGAAGAGGCCATCACTCCGCGAACGCGTGCCATTCTTCCCGTGCACCTGTACGGTCGTCCGGCGGACATGGACGCGATCTTGGCAATCGCCCGCGCGCACGGCCTTAAGGTGATCGAGGACACGGCGCAAGCCTTTGGGGCAGTAGTCGGCGGCAAGAAAGCGGGGACGTTGGGTGACGTAGGTGCTTTTTCCTTTTTCCCCAGCAAAAATTTGGGGGCTTACGGCGACGGAGGTCTTGTGGCCACCGACGACGACGAAGTGGCAGAGCGCGTGCGCATGCTTCGCGCACACGGTTCCCGAAGGAAGTACGTGAACGAGATGATCGGATACAATTCTCGCCTCGACGCCCTTCAGGCGGCGATTCTTCGCATCAAGCTCCCCCACATCGACCGGTGGAATGCGGCTAGGAGGTTGGTGGCCCGCCGCTACAACGCCCTCCTCGAAGGGATTCCGGGTATTGTGATCCCCGACGTACAAGAGGGGTACGTATTTCACCAGTACACCATCCGCGTCTTAGGCGGGAAGCGAGACGCCGTACGGCGTTTCCTTGCCGACCGGGGGATTGCCACGATGGTGTACTACCCCGTGCCCTTGCACCGCCTTCCCGTATACGCCACTCCTTCGGGCGAGTTTCCCGAGGCGGAGCGGGCAGCTTCCGAGGTCCTCTCCCTTCCCATTTGGCCCAAACTCCCTCCCTCCACCCTTCACGAGGTCGCACATGCCGTGCGCGAAGCGATTGGATACGAGGGGTAAGGCTCGGCTTGATCGTCCGAAGGACTTGCCGCGCGACCCCCCGAAACGCCGAGGTCTGCGGTACGCAGATCCGTTGACAGAGAGGAGGGTTCTGAGGTAAGATTCTCTTTGCTGGCCGTGGAGTCGTGCGCCCGTAGCTCAATTGGATAGAGCATCTGACTACGGATCAGAAGGTTGGGGGTTCGAGTCCCTCCGGGCGCGCCACTTCGGGATTTAGCTCAGCTTGGCAGAGCGCTTGGTTTGGGACCAAGAGGTCGCAGGTTCAAATCCTGCAATCCCGACCAGCACGGGCGGGCGTAGTTCAATGGCAGAACTCCAGCCTTCCAAGCTGGCGATGCGGGTTCGATTCCCGTCGCCCGCTCCAAATGAGGAAAATCCGGAGCCGCAAAGGCGGCTCCTTTTGTGTTTTCGGGTTCGTTTGCCCGGCTTTTGCAGGAGTGGCCCACGTTGGCCGAAGGGACTCAGGTCGGACGTTCCCGGGGCGCAGCTTTTTCCCGGAGGCGAAATGTGCTAATCTGGGTGCGAAGCGCTGGGGGTCGCCGGGGCAGAAAAAAGGCGGTGAAGCGCCGGGTGGACAACTTTTGGGAGGTCTTTTGGCGGTACGCCGCGGACATCCTCGACATCGCCCTCGTCTCCGTCGTCTTTTACTACCTCATCGTCCTCCTCCGGGGGACGAAGGCCGTTCAACTTTTGAAAGGGTATCTCATCATCGTAGCCGTTTGGCTTGTGAGCTCTTTCCTCCACCTCCGGGCACTTCAATGGCTCATGTCGCAGGCCTTTAGCCTCGGAGTGTTTGCCATCCTCATCATCTTCCAGCCGGAGCTCCGCCGGGCGCTCGAAGAGCTCGGAAGCGGTCGCCTCTTACAACCCTCGAGGGAGGGCGCACGTCGGGCGGAGGAGCACATCGCCGAGACCTTGGCTTCTGCGGCATCGTACATGGCCAAGCGACGCATCGGGGCACTCATCGCCCTCGAGGGTCACGTGAGCCTCAAGAGCTATGCGGACACGGGTACGGCGATCGGCGCGCGCCTATCGGAGCCGCTCCTCATCCAGATCTTCATTCCCAACACCCCCTTGCACGACGGGGCGGTAATCGTCCGCGGGGACGAAATCGTCGCCGCCGGATGCTACTTTCCCCTCAGCGACCGGCGCGATCTCCGCCGGGGGTTGGGCACGCGGCACCGCGCCGCCGTGGGGGTATCGGAACTGAGCGACGCCCTTGTGCTCGTCGTTTCCGAAGAAACGGGCAACATCTCCCTCGCCTACCAGGGACTTTTGGAGGAAGGGTTCGGAGAAGAACAGCTCCGCGAGCGAATCCAGGAGTGGCTGCGCGAACGGCGTCCCCGATCTTCGGGGTTGAAGAGGGGGTTCCTCCGTGGAGCGCTTGCTCGAGAATAACCTTTTCGTCCGCGTCCTCTCCGTTCTTCTCGCCTTCATGCTCTGGCTCATCCTGCGCAGCGAAACACCTCCCGGTGGTGAACGGGTGGCCGTCCCTCCCGTTACCGAGACGATTGAGCGGGAGTTTCGCGGCCTCGACATCCATCCCGAACTTCACGACCCTTCCGTGGCCATCCTCTCCATTCCTACAAAGGCCGACGTCGTCCTCCGCGGGCCGCGCGTAGCGGTGTCTGGGGTGTTGCAGGAGAGTCTGCGTGTCGTTGCGCCACTTCAGGGGCTCGGCCCGGGTCGGCACGAGGTCACCCTCGTCCTCGAAGGAGTCCCCGTAGGCGTCGAGGGGAAGGTGGTCCCCGAGCGCGTGGAAGTCGTCTTGGAAAAGGTCGTCGAGCAGGAATTTCCGGTGAGCGTAGAAATCCTGGGGGACGCCAAGCCGTACGTGTTAGATGTACAGCCGGATCCTTCGCGCGTGGTCGTCCGTGGTGCGGAAAGCCTCGTCGCTCGTGTGGCGATCGTCAAGGCGTTTCTCACCCTCGACGCGGTGAAACCTCCAGAGTTTACGTACACGGCGAACCTTTCGGCTTACGACGCCCAAGGGAAGAGCCTTCCCGTGGTGCTCCTTCCCAATCAGGTGAAAATTCGAGTCGGTTTTGCGGAGGCATACGGCGAAGTCCCGCTTCGCCCGCAAATTCGCGGGTCGCCTCGGGAAGGACTCGCGGTGGCCGACGTAAGCGTAACCCCTCAGCGCGTCCGCATCCTGGGGAGCGAACAAGCCGTGCGCGGGGTTTCGGAACTCGTGCTCCCGCCGGTGGACGTTTCGGGGGCCCAGGACAGCGTAAGCCGTTCGCTGCAAATTCTCCTTCCCGCAGGAATCCAGCGCGTGGTTCCGCAAACCGCCACGGTCACCGTTCGCCTGGTCCCCGCAGAGGAACGCAAGCTCGAGCTCCCGGTAGAAACGCAGGATGTTCCGGAGGGCGCGGAGTTTCGCTGGGGCGAAGGGTTCGATGGAAAGGTCGTGGCGACGATCCGCGGGGCTCCCTCCGTTTTGGACAACCTTTCTCCAGGGTCGATCCGTGCGTACGTCTCCCTTGCCGGGGTTCCCGCGGACGGAGCCGTGCACGAGGTTCCCGTCCGCGTAGACCTCGGGAACGCGATGTGGGTCACCGCCGTACAGGTGGTCCCCGATCGGATTGGTGTGATCCTCACTTCCGGGAGGACCGGTGCCTCTTCTTCGAGTAACCCTACCCCGGTACCCTGAGGCGCCGAGGGAGGTGAAGGAACGGTGTGAAGCAAGAGACGACCCCAACGGAAAGCGACGTACTCTGAATTCTAAAAGAGATTCCGCAAGGGAGGTCAACGGAGTGGGGCGGTACTTTGGAACGGACGGGATCCGCGGCATTGCCAACAAGGAACTCACCCCTGAACTCGCCTACCGCGTGGGGCGTGCCGCGGGGCACCTCTTGCGCAAAGGCGAAGGTGCGCCGCAGATCGTCGTAGGCCGCGATCCGCGGATTTCGGGGACGCTCCTCGAGTGCGCCTTGGTTGCGGGCTTTCTCTCGGTCGGGGCGGAAGTCGTACGTCTCGGTGTCTTTACGACACCCGGTGTGGCGTACATGACCCGCGCCCTGGGAGCGGATGCAGGAGCGGTGATCTCCGCTTCCCACAACCCTATGGAAGACAACGGGATCAAGTTTTTCGGGCCCGACGGTTTCAAGCTCTCCGACGCAGTGGAGGACGCCATAGAAGCGCACCTCGAGGGCGAAGATCGTTTGCCTCGTCCCATAGGGGCCGGAATCGGTCGACTCGTAGACTACCCGGAGGGTGTGCAGAAGTACCTCGCCTTTTTGAAGCAGACCGCTCCCGTCGACCTTTCCGGCAGAAAGATCGTCCTCGACTGCGCCAACGGGGCTGCCTCGCCGGTGGCGGAGCGACTCTTTGTCGATCTCGGTGCGGAGGTCGTGTCGATCTGCTGCCGCCCGGACGGGACGAACATCAACGCCGGTTGCGGTTCTACGAAGCCGGAAAAGCTCGCGGAGGCGGTCGTCCGCGAAGGCGCCGACCTCGGCCTTGCCTTCGACGGCGACGCCGACCGCCTCATCGCCGTCGATTCCCGAGGGGAGATCGTGGACGGCGACCGCATCTTGGGGATTTTGGCAGAGGATCTCCAGGCGCGCGGTGCCCTTCCCCAGAACACGCTCGTCGGAACGGTGATGACAAACGAAGGTCTCGTCCAGCACCTGGCTGCGAAGGACATTCGCGTGGAGCGCGTCGCCGTCGGCGACCGCTACATCCTCGAGCGGATGCGGGAGCGGGGCTACGCCCTCGGCGGCGAGCCTTCCGGCCACATCATCCTTCTTGCGCGGCACACGACCGGGGACGGGCTTCTCACGGCGCTTGCGCTTCTCCAGGTGCTTCAGGCGCGGAAAGCCGCGCTCCGCGACCTCGCCTTCACGTGGCCAGCGTATCCCAACATCCTCGTGAACGTCCGCGTCGCGTCGAAAGAAGGATGGGACACCCGCGAAGGAATCCGCGCGGCGATCGCCGAGGCTCAAGAAACGCTTGCGGGGAAGGGCAGGATCGTCGTGCGCCCTTCGGGGACGGAGCCCCTTCTCCGCGTGATGGTAGAAGCCGAAGAGCGGTCTCTCGCGGAAGCCCTCGCCCGCCGCATCGCCGAAGCGATCGCCCGAGAAATGGGAGGGAGCCTCGTGGAGTGAGTCCTTCCGCCTCGCCTTTCTTTCTTCCCGGCCGACCTCATCCGCCGCCCGCGTTCGGGCGGGGCGAAGGGGTGGGCCGGAATTTTTTTGTGTTCCGCAAGTTCCTCCATCGCCCGATCGAGGATTTCCTTGCACTTCGAGGGGGAGCGAGTATAATAGGCTCGAATCGGCGACGAAGGAAAACCGGCGAGGGGTGGGGATGGGACGATGGAGCCCATCGTTCGTCTCGAGAGCGTGACGGTGCAGTACGGCGACGACCCCCCGGTGCTTACGGACTTTTCCCTCGATCTCGTGGAAGGGAAGTTCACCACACTCCTCGGTCCTTCGGGTTGTGGCAAGACCACGATCCTCCGGCTCATCGCGGGATTCGTCCGTCCGCAGCGCGGCGAGATCTATTTCCGGCGGCGGCGCATCACGGACTTGCCTCCGAACCGCCGGAAGGTAAACACCGTGTTTCAAGACTACGCCCTCTTCCCCCACCTCGACGTCTTTGAAAACGTCGCGTTCGGCTTGCGCGTGCGGGGAGAAAAGGAGTCGGTGGTGCGCGAGAAGGTCCTCGAAGCCCTGCGCTTCGTAAACCTTCGCGGCTTTGAACGCCGCCACGTCCACGAACTTTCCGGCGGCCAGAAGCAGCGCGTGGCCATCGCGCGGGCGATCGTGAACGAACCGGAGATCCTCCTTCTCGACGAGCCCCTTTCCGCCCTGGACCGCAAGCTTCGGGCGGAAATGCAGTACGAGCTCCGCAACCTCCAGCGCAAGTTAGGGATCACGTTCGTTTTCGTCACCCACGACCAAGAAGAGGCGCTGGCCATGTCCGACACCGTGGTCGTCCTAAACGAAGGCAAGATCCAGCAGATCGGGACGCCCAAACAGATCTACGACGAGCCGGCCAACCGTTTCGTGGCCCGGTTCATCGGCGAGTCGAACCTCTTCGAGGGCGTCATGCTCGAAGACTACCGCGTCGCCTTTCAGGGCCGCGTCTTTACGTGTGTGGACCGCGGGTTTCCGCGCGAGGCTCCCGTGGACGTCGTGCTTCGTCCCGAAGATCTCGAAATCGTGCCGGCGGGGGAGGGTCTTCTCGACGTCCGCATCGTCTCGGAACTCTTCCGCGGCGTGCACTACGAGATGGTAGGCGTCGACGACCTCGGGGGACGCTGGCTCATCCACTCTACGCGCCGCGTCGCAGAAGGAACGCTCGTAGGGCTTCGCTTCGATCCCGATGCCATTCACGTAATGCCCCGTGTGCACGAACCCTCAGAGTTCTTCCCGGAGTCGCCCGCACCTGCAGACGGGCTCGCCGAGGAAGGGGGGGCCACCGCCCTTGCTCGGTAAGATTCGGGTCCTCCTTTGGGCGACCTACGGGATTTGGCTCGCCGCCTTCGTCGTCCTTCCGATCCTCCTCGTCCTCTACCAAAGCCTTCACGACGTCCACGGAAAGTGGACGTTCGAGAACTTCCTCCGCTTCTTTTCCCCGGTCTATCTCCGGATGGCCGGAGACTCCCTGTGGTACGCTTTTTGGATCACCCTTCTCTCCCTTGTCGTGGCCTATCCCGCCGCCCTCGCTCTCGTTCGTCTCGCGTCGCGCGACTTCTGGCTCGTCGCCCTCATCCTCCCTTCTTGGGTGAACCTCCTCCTCAAAGCCTACGCCTTTCTCGGGATCTTCTCCGAGCACGGGCCCATCAACGCCCTCTTCTCCACCGTCGGCGTGGGTCCCGTACCCCTTTTGTTTACCGACCTCGGTTTCGTCCTCGTTTCCGTGTACATCTTCATTCCCTTCATGATCCTGCCCATCTATAACGCCATTCGCGCCATTCCCGCAGAGCTCGTCGACGCCGCCCGCGACTTGGGCGCTTCCCCCGTTCAGGTCGTCCGGCGGGTGATCTGGCCCCTAAGTCTTCCGGGCGTGCGTGCGGGCGTTCAGGCGACCTTCATCCCCGCCTTATCCCTCTTCATGATTACGCGGCTCATCGCAGGAAACCGCGTGATCACCTTGGGGACGGCCATCGAACAGCACTTTCTCGTGACGGGCGACTGGGGGATGGGTTCGGCCATCGCCGTCGTCCTTCTCCTTCTCATGAGCGTTTCCGTGATCTTCGCCCGGCGGAGTTTCTTCGCCGCTCCCGTCGGGAGCGAGTAGCTTTCGGCGACGAGAGGCGGAAGCCCAAAGCATGTGCGCGCAACCGAGGGGAGGTGAGCTTCCGCGGTGGACGGAGGACGAGTTCGACGAATGTGGGAGCAAATGGGGGGACGTCTTGGGAAGGCGTACCTCGTCTTCGTGTTTTTCCTCCTCTACGCGCCGATCGTTTACTTGATCGCGTTTTCCTTCAACGCCGGGGACACGATGTACGCCTGGGAGGGATTTTCGCTCGACTGGTACCGCGAACTCTTGCACGACGAGAGGCTCTTCGTGATCGCCCTGAACACGCTCGTGATCGCACTCGCCTCGAGCATCTTGGCGACGGGCGTAGGGACGGCCGGCGCCCTCCTCATCGGCATGTCGGAAGCGCGGCGTCGGCGGGAGGCGCTTCTCCTCCTGAACAACGTGCTCCTCGTGAGTCCGGACGTGCAGATCGGAATTTCCTTTCTCCTCCTCTTCACGCTGGCGGGGATCGCCCTCGGAGAGGGGTCGGTGCTCTTGGCGCACGTGGCGTTCAGCGTTCCGATCGTCGTCCTCATGGTTCTCCCTCAGGTGGAGAAGATGCCCAAGACGCTTCTCGACGCCGCTTACGACCTCGGGGCATCCCACCGCGACGTCCTCTTCCGCGTGATCCTTCCCTACATCACCCCCGGAATTCTCGCCGGCTTTTTCATGGCCCTCACGTACTCCTTTGACGACTTCGCCGTAACCTTTTTCGTCACGGGAGGCGGTTTTTCCACCTTACCCGTGGAAATCTACTCGCGTGCCCGCCGCGGAGTTTCCCTGGAGCTCAATGCCCTTTCCGCCCTTCTCTTCCTCTTGAGCTTCGCCTTTGCCTTCGGCTACTACTGGATCCAACGTCGGGAGATGCGGCCCCGGACTGAGGTCCGCCGCTAGCCCGCGTATTTGCCCCTTGCGGCATGCCGGACTTCGCGCTTTTTGCAGAAGCGCGCGAAGGGAAGTGAAGCTGTGCGGACGCTCGTTCGCTTTTTCGTCTTTGTAGGCATCCTCCTCTTCCTCGCCTTCTCCGCGCGCGCCGCCGTTACGGCGAAGTACCGCGCGTACGGGGAAAACGTCCTCCACGTGTACAACTGGGGGGACTACGTCGACCCCGCGCTCCTCGAACGCTTTCAGGAGGAGACGGGGATCCGCGTCGTGTACGAGACGTTCGATTCCAACGAAGAGATGTTGGCGAAGCTGCGCCAGGGCGGGACGTCGTACGACATCGCCGTGCCCAGCGACTACGCGATCCAGCGCCTGATCCGTGAAGGTCTTCTCCTTCCCATCGACCACAGCCGTCTTCCCAATTTGCGGCACATCGATCCCCGGTTTCTCGACCTCCCCTTCGATCCGGGGAACCGGTATTCCGTCCCGTACTTTTGGGGGACGCTCGGCATCGCCTACCGACCCGATCGGGTTCCCATCGAGATTCAGAGCTGGTGGGACCTTTGGTCGCCGGAACTCCGAGGTCAGGTGCTTCTCGTCGACGGACCGCGGGAAGTGGTCGGCATAGGGCTTCAGGCGCTGGGCTATTCTTTAAACGACTCGGATCCCGCCCACCTCGAAGAAGCCAAGGCGCTTTTGGACTCCCTCGTCCCCAACGTGAAGGCAATCGTGGGCGACGAGATACGCGTGCTCCTGGCCCAGGACGAGGCAAGCGTAGGGGTAATCTGGTCGGGCGACGCCAAGAGCGTGCTTGAGCACAACGAGTCCTTTGAGTACGTAATCCCCAAAGAAGGTTCGAACATCTGGTTCGACAACTTCGTGATTCCCAAGACGGCGCGCAACGTGGAAGGGGCGTACAAGTTCATCGACTTCTTCCTCGACCCGGAGATCGCGGCCCAAAACGCGGAGTACGTGGGGTTCGCAACGCCAAACCGCGGCGCCTTTGCCCTCCTTCCCGAAGAGGTCACCTCCGACGAGCGTTTCTATCCCCCGGAGGACGTCTTGCGTCGTCTCGAAGTCTACCTCGACTTGGGCCGGGATGCCGTCGCCCGCTACAACGAGCTCTTTCTCGAGTTCAAGATGCACCGGAAGTGACGCTACATATCCCACGGCTTTCCGCAGCCGAGAGCGCTCCGGGGTCGACACGGGTGCGAAGCGGTGCCGCCGAGACGTAGCCTCACCCCTTGACGCCGCATGTGTTCCGGAGTACAATTGCGTCCGACGAGGAGAGAAAGTAAGTTCCGTATAAAAACATAAGCGCGAACTTTTAGGAGGCATATCCTCATGTCTCCGTATTTGAGGCGTGCGCCGACCGCGTGCGTCTCTTTTCCGGCCGCCGGGCCGGTCGTATTGTCTCCGAGATGGCGTATGTCCGCACAGTCCTACGCGAGATGCGTGTCGGGGCGCAGGAGGTGTCCCGTCTCTTTTTTGTCTCTCGCGGCTTTCCCGCATCCTCCTCTGCCCGTCGGAGAACGAAGGCCGCGCTTTATGTGCGAACGTTCCCCGCCTCCGGTCTGCCCGTGCGCATACTACGGCCGGAAGGCGGTTCTCGTTCCTATGGGTTGGCCTCAGGCGATCCGATAAGGACCGGCGCGTCCTCGCCCGCGTCGACAAACTCCAGGTGGACCGGCTTTTCGGCCGCGGTTTGCACGGCGGAAAGATGCGGATTTCGCAACGCGTCGCCGCGCGCTTGGAAACCGCAGAGCACGCGTATATCCGTGGTCGCCCCGCGCGAACGGGGTATAAAGGAGGAACGAAGCATGGGCGACGTGTGGATGATCCTTCTCACCTTGGTAAGTTTTGCCGCGTTCGCGCTCTGGATTCCGGGGATCGAATGGATCCTCCGCGGCGAAGGAGGGAACGGGGAGTGACGTTCCTCCTCGCGTTGACCGTACTCCTCTTCGTCTACCTCGCGTACGCACTGCTTTTTGCAGAACGTTTTTAGCGGACTTGAGGATCGCCGCACTTCCGGGCACTTCCGGCAGGATGCTTCCAGAGGGTTCGGGGTTTGTGCGAAGTCGCGCCTCTTGGGCGCGGACAGGGAGGGAAACACGTGAACGTTTCGGATTTTGTGGAGGTTTTGTCTTTCGTCCTCCTCGTGACGGCCCTCATGATCCCTACGGGGAACTACCTCTACCGCCTCATGGAGGCGGGGGAAGGCCCGCTAGGCCGCGTGTTTCTCCCTCTGGAGCGGCCGCTCTACCGGCTCATGGGGGTGGATCCCGACGCGGAGATGGACTTTCGCGCCTACGCCAAGGCACTCGTGTTTTCCAACCTCTTCATGATGCTCCTCGGGTACGTCGTCTTCCGCCTACAGGCGTACCTTCCCCTCAATCCCGACGGGATCCCGAACCAATCGCCGGATTTGGCCTTTAACACGGCGGCCTCCTTCATCACGAACACGAACTGGCAGTCGTACTCCGGCGAAACGGCGATGAGCATCCTCGGGCAGATGCTCGGCATCACCTTTCTCATGACCGTATCCGCTGCGACGGGGATCGTCGCCGCCCTCGCGGCCATCCGCGGAATCCGCGGGGAACGCTCCCTCGGGAATTTCTACCGCGACTTTACCCGCGTCGTGGTGCGCTTCCTCCTCCCCGTGTCCTTTGTCGCGGCACTTCTCTACGTCGCCGAAGGCATGCCCCAAACCTTGCTCGGGCGCGTGACCGCCACGACTCTCGACGGAAGCCAACAGGTGATCGCCCGCGGCCCCGTCGCCTCCCTCGAGGCGATCAAGCACTTGGGGACGAACGGCGGCGGGTACTTCGGAGCAAACGCCGCCCATCCGTACGAAAACCCGACGCCTCTCACGAACCTCGTCCACATGCTCCTCATGATGCTCGTCCCTACCTCGCTCCTCGTGACCTTCGGCCGGGCGACGGGAAAGATGCGCCTCGCCTGGCTCCTCTATGTGGGGGTGCTTGTGATCTTCCTCGCCCATTTTGCCGTCGTCTACGCGGCGGAGACGTGGGGGACGCCGGCCCTCCGCGAACTCGGGGTTCAAGGCGGAAATTTCGAAGGCAAGGAGGTGCGTTTCGGCATCGTCGGAGCGAGTCTCTTCACCACGGTGACGACGGCGGCCACGACCGGGTCCGTGGACAACATGCACGACTCCCTCACCCCGCTCGGAGGGATGATCCCGCTTTTCCAAATGATGCTCAACACCGTCTTCGGCGGCGTGGGGGCGGGGTTTCTCAACATCCTCATGTACGTGCTCCTCACCGCATTTCTCTCGGGTCTCCTCGTCGGACGGACGCCCGAGTTCCTCGGCCGCAAGATCGAGCCCAAGGAGATGAAACTCCTCGTCATCGCCCTGCTCATGCACCCGCTCCTCATCCTCTCTCCCACGGCCCTGGCCCTTGCCCTTCCCGGGCCGAGGGAATCCATCCTCAATCCCTCCTTTCACGGAATCTCCGAAGTTGCCTACGCTTACGCCTCCGGGGCGGCCAACAACGGTTCCGCCTTCGCGGGACTGAACGCCGCTACGCCTTTTTACAACATCACCATCGGGCTCGTCATGCTCTTCGGCCGTTTCGTGTCCCTCCTCGCGCTCGTCGCTGTCGCCGCGTCGTTGGGCCAAAAACGCGTGGTTCCCGAGTCCACGGGGACGCTCAAGGTGGACACCCCGCTCTTCGCCTCCCTCGTCGTCTTTGTGATCTGGGTAGTTGGGGGTCTCACGTTCTTCCCCGTCCTGGCCTTGGGGCCCTTGGCGGAACACTTCACGATGCTCGTGCAGGGCGTGGCTCCTTAAGAGCCGGTTTGCCGCCGGTATCGCGAGACGCCGGAGGGCGAAATCCCCAAGTTCCGCGAGTACGCCTTCCGAACTCCGCAAGTATCCCCCTCGGGGGTAGGCGCGCGCGAAGGAGGTTTAGGTCGTGGTCGAACGCAAATCGGCACAACCTTACAGCCGGGAGCTCTTAAGGGAAGCCGTCCGCATGAGCTTCGTCAAGCTCGATCCCCGCCAGATGGTGAAGAACCCCGTGATGTTCCTTGTAGAGGTCGGCGCTTTTCTCACCTTCCTCCTCACGCTTTGGCCCGATCTCTTTGGCACTTCCGAGGCCGGGCGTGCGTACAACTTCGCCATGTTTCTCATCCTCCTCTTCACCGTCCTCTTTGCGAACTTCGCCGAGGCCGTCGCGGAAGGGCGCGGAAAAGCGCAGGCCGCGGCGCTCCGCAAGACTCGCGGCGAGACCTTGGCCCGCCGGCTGAAGAAGGACGGAGACGTCGAATGGATTCCGGCCTCCGCCTTGCGAAAGGGTGACGTCGTCCGGGTAGAGGAAGGGGAGATCATCCCCGCCGACGGGGAAATCATCGAGGGACTCGCCGCCATCGACGAGTCGGTGATCACCGGAGAGTCCGCACCGGTAATCAAGGAAGCGGGCGGCGACTTTTCCTCCGTAACCGCAGGTACGCGCGTGATTTCCGACTGGATCGTCGTCCGCGTCACCCACGACCCGGGGGAGACGTTCCTCGACCGAATGATCGCCCTCGTCGAGGGGGCAAAGCGGAAAAAGACGCCGAACGAGGTGGCGCTCACCATTCTCCTCGTCGCGCTCACGCTCATCTTCCTCCTGGTCGTCGCCACCTTCGTTCCCGTCGCCGGCTACCTGGGAATCTCCTTTGACGCCGTGAACCTCATCGCGCTCCTCGTGGCGCTCATCCCTACGACAATCGGAGGGCTCCTCTCGGCGATCGGAATTGCGGGGATGGACCGCCTGGCACAGGCCAACGTGATCGCTCTGAGCGGTCGGGCGATCGAAGCGGCCGGCGACATCGACGTCATCGTCCTCGACAAGACGGGCACCATTACTTACGGCCATCGCATGGCCGCAGAGTTCGTACCCGTGGGGACGCACTCGGAGAGGGAAGTTGCGGAGGCCGCCTACCGCGCTTCCGTACGCGACGAGACACCGGAAGGGCGTTCGATCGTCGACCTTGCCCGGCGCAAAGGCGTGGTCTGGCCCGAAGAGTCCCAATCCCTCGAGGGGGCGTCGGTGATCGAGTTTTCGGCGGAGACGCGAAAATCCGGCCTCCGCCTCGTCACGGGCGAAGCGTTCGTCAAAGGGGCCGTGGACGTGATCCGTCGCGAAGCCGAGGAGAAGGGTTTGCCGGTGCCGCCGGATCTCGCCCCCAAGACGGAACGCATTGCGCGCGAGGGAGGAACGCCGCTCGCCGTGGCGGTAAACGGAGAAATCTTCGGTCTCGTCTACCTCAAGGACACCGTCAAGCCCGGGCTCAAGGAGCGCTTTGCGGAGCTCCGCGCCATGGGGATCAAGACGATCATGCTCACGGGCGACAACCCGCTCACGGCGGCTACGATCGCCCAAGAAGCGGGCGTCGACGAGTTCGTCGCCGAGGCGCGGCCGGAGGACAAGATCCGCATCATCGAACGCGAGCAGCGCCAGGGGAAGCTCGTGGCGATGACCGGCGACGGGACGAACGACGCGCCGGCCCTCGCCCAGGCGGATGTAGGCCTCGCCATGAATTCGGGAACCCAAGCGGCCAAAGAAGCGGCAAACATGGTGGATCTGGACAGCGACCCGACCAAGCTCCTAACCGTGATCGCCATCGGGAAGCAGCTCCTCATAACCCGCGGCGCGCTCACCGCCTTTTCCGTCGCAAACGACGTCGCGAAGTACTTCACGATCTTCCCGGCGATCGTCGTAAGCGGGATTCCTGCCCTCGACGCGTTGAACGTCCTTCACCTCACGTCTCCCCGGACAGCGATCCTCTCGACGATGATCTACAACGCGATCATCATCCCCGTTCTCATCCCCTTGGCCCTCCGGGGCGTTCGGTTCCGACCGGCTACCGCCGATCAGCTCCTCGCCCGCAACATCTTGATCTACGGTTTGGGCGGGGTGATCGCACCCTTTGTCGGGATCAAGCTCATCGACGTGTTCCTCACGTTCTTAGGCGTCCGCTAGCGGACCGGACCTTTGCGTGCAAAGGAGTGGTACGCCATGCTTCCTGCCCTTCGGGCGGCAATCGTCTTTGCCCTTCTCACGGGACTGGTTTATCCCCTTGTGACCGTGGGCGCCGCCGAGCTCCTCTTCCCTTGGCAAGCCAGAGGGAGCCTCGTCGAGCGGGACGGCGTGGTTCTCGGCTCGCCGCTCGTCGGTCAGCCGTACGCTTGGCCGGAGTACTTCCACGCGCGGCCGAGCGCGGGAGGATACGATCCTCTAAACACGGGGGGAACGAACCTCGCCGTCGCGAGTCCGAAGTACAAAGAAGAGTTGGCCCGGCGGGTCGCCGAAGTCCGCCGCGAGGAAGGCGTTTCGGGTCCTCTCCCCGCGGACTACGTGACGGCTTCCGGATCGGGCCTCGATCCCCACATTTCCGTTGCGGCCGCCGAGCTTCAAATCCCCCGCATCGCCCGCGTGACGGGAATTTCCGAGGCGGAACTTCGGGAGATGGTAGCCAGGCATACGTTGGGGAAAAGCTTCGGGATTTGGGGGGAACCGCGCGTAGAGCTCTTCTCTCTGAACGCCGAAATCGCCGAACGTCTGGGCCGCCTCCCGAGACCCGAGACTTCTTCGCCTTGAGCTTCTCATTCGGTCCCTTGAACCCCGGATTTCCGGCCGGCCCCAGGGCGTACGGTAGGTGCCCGAATACGGGGTCTGCGGGGGATCGCGGCGTTTTCGGGAAACAACTTTCGGGCTCCGGCTCTGCCGGAGCCTTTGTTTGCGGCACCTTTCCTCCCTCCTCGTCTTTTGTACACCTTCGCGTTTCCGCGCTACGATAAACGAGGAACGTCCCTTTCGGAGAAGGGGGGGAAAGCGCATGGGGTTCGAGAGCGGAGGTCGGCGCCGTTCGCCCCAGGAAATCCTCGAGGAAATTCAAAGGAGCAACCGGGGCTACCTGAAGATCTTTCTCGGTGCCGCCCCCGGGGTAGGAAAGACGGTGGCCATGCTCCGAGAGGCCAACGAGATGCTCCGTCAGGGGATCGACATCGTCGTCGGCATCGTGGAAACCCACGGTCGCAAGGGGACGGAGGAAGCGATCGGCAACCTTCCCGTACTTCCCTTGAAGCCGATCGAATACAAAGGACGTACCTTCTACGAGCTGGACGTGGAAGGGGTACTTCGCCGGCGGCCGCAATTCGTCGTCGTCGACGAGCTCGCCCACACGAACGTCCCCGGGAGCAAGAACCGCAAGCGCTACGAGGACGTGCTCGAAATCCTCGAGGCGGGGATCAGCGTCCTCACGACGATGAACATCCAACACCTGGAGAGCCTGCACAACACGGTTGAGGAACTTACGGGCGTTACCGTAAACGAACGCGTTCCCGACTGGATCCTCGACGTCGCCAACGAGGTACAAATCGTCGACATCTCGCCGGAAAAGCTCATCGAACGCCTCAAGGCGGGCCAGGTGTACCCCGATCCGCGGAAGATCGAGCAAGCCCTGCGAAATTACTTCCGCCCGGAAAACCTCACGATCCTCCGCGAACTCGCCTTGCGGGAACTGGCCGACGACGTCGACGAGCGCTTGGAACAGCTCACGGGGCGTACCGGGGAAGAAGGGGACGAAGAGCACGCCCCTGTATGCCACCGAATTCTCGTGGCGGTGGACAACGACAAGAACGCCGAGCGCCTCATCCGCCGCGGTTGGCGCGTGGCCAAGCGGCTTAAGGGCGACCTCCTCGTCCTTCACGTGATCACCCGCTCGAACCGTCGCCGTGCGGAAGAGGAGAGGCGCAAACTCCGAAAGATCGAGGAAATCGCCAAAGACCTCGGCGCGAAATTTTACGTGGAATACAGCTTGGGAAAAAAACCCGTAGACGTCATCGTCGACTTCGTCAAAAAGCACGGGGTGACGCAAGTGATCCTAGGAGAGAGCTCGCGCTCGCGTCTCAAGGAGATCCTCTTCGGATCGATTGCCACGCACATCCTGCGCAAGACGAAGTACGTGGACGTGCTCATCGTCGCCGACGTTCCCGAGGAAGAACGCGAACGCGAAGCTCCGTAGCCAAAAAAATGCCCAGCGGGGTTCCCCGGACTGGGCGGTAGGTGGAGATGGGTGAAGGTGGTACCCATGGGCGCCGGCGCGCCCGAGGAAGGTCACCAAAGGGCAGGGCTTCTCTCGCGCAACCCAGAGGCAGCGGGCTTCCCGCAATCCCCGTGGTGGCCCTCTTCGCGCGCGCCTATCGCGTTTGTCTGACTGTAGTAGCAAAGGTTGAGTCTGTTATACAAAAAAGGAGGGACGCTTGTCAAGAGGGAAGGTGGGCGCCGATGAGACTTCCCGCCGGGGTGCTCGACGGGAACGGACCGTGGCGGGGGATGAGAAACGTTCGGAGTTTGGGAAAAAACTGCGGGAAAAGGTTTGTTTTTTCTTCTTGGGCTGCTATACAATAGGGGCGGATTTCGGCACCTTGAATCCTTTTGTTCGGCAGGGGTGAGGGCGATGGCGAACGTGGGGACGGACCTCCGATCTTTGGGCGAAGCAGAAGCTTACGTGGGGCGCGTCCTCGAGGACGTCAAACGGCGCAACCCAGGTGAACCGGAATTTCACCAAGCGGTCGAGGAGGTTCTCACCTCGCTCGTGCCCGTCCTCGCGCGACGTCCCGAGTTTCGCCGCTGGGGAATTCTCGAGCGCCTCGTCGAACCCGAGCGGCTCCTCGTCTTTCAGGTCCCCTGGATCGACGACGGCGGCGCGGTCCGCGTGAACCGCGGCTTCCGCGTGCAGTTTTCGAGTGTCCTCGGCCCTTACAAGGGCGGACTTCGCTTTCACCCCTCCGTAAACGCCGGCGTGATCAAGTTCCTCGGTTTCGAACAGATCTTTAAGAACGCCCTTACGGGACTTCCGATCGGGGGCGGGAAAGGCGGCTCCGACTTCGACCCGAAGGGGAAGTCGGACGCAGAGGTCATGCGCTTTGTGCAGAGCTTTATGACGGAGCTCTATCGGCACATCGGCCCCGACGTGGACGTCCCTGCGGGAGACATCGGGGTAGGAGCTCGGGAAATCGGGTACATGTTCGGCTGGTACCGCCGCGTGACGGGTCGGTACGAAGCGGGTGTCCTTACGGGCAAGGCTCCCGGCTACTGGGGAAGCTATGCGCGCAAGGAAGCCACGGGCTACGGCTGCGTGTACTTTGTGGCAGAAATCCTCCGAGAGCGCGGCGAAGACTTTCGAGGGAAGCGCGTGATCGTCTCCGGCTCGGGAAACGTGGCGATCTACGCCGCGGAAAAGGCCGTGGATCTCGGAGCAACCGTAGTGGCAATGAGCGATTCCTCCGGCTACGTGTACGACCCCGAGGGCATCGACCTCGAGGTGATGAAGACGATTAAAGAAGTCGAGCGGGGGAGGATTTCCGCCTACGCGGAGCGCGTTCCGCGGGCCCGTTTTGTCTCCGATCCTCGCGGGATTTGGGGCGTAGGCGGGGAAATCGCGCTTCCGAGCGCGACGCAAAACGAAATCGACGTCCCGGAGGCAGAAGCGCTCCTCGCGGGCGGAGCCATCGTCGTCGGGGAGTGCGCGAACATGCCTACCACGCTTGCCGCCCTTCGGCTTTTGCGAGAGCGAGGCGTCGTCGTCGCTCCTGCTAAAGCGGCAAACGCGGGAGGAGTGGCGGTGTCGGCGCTGGAGATGGCGCAAAACAGCATGCGCCTTCAGTGGACCTTTGCCGAGGTAGACGCGAAACTTCGGGAGATCATGATCCGCATCTACCGCACCGCCCGCGACACCGCAGAGGCCTACGGCGCTCCGGGAGACCTTCTCCTGGGAGCGAACACGGCGGGTTTTCTTCGCGTTGCCGAAGCGATGCTCGCCCAAGGGGTGTAAACGACGGAGATCCCGAAGACTTCACCTCCCGCCCGGGGACTTTCCCGGGCGGTTTTGTGCGCGGTTTTGTGCTAGGAAGAAGGGGCTTTATGCCTAAATCGTCCCGGGAAGACTGCCGATGAAAAGAGGGAAAGGCGGGTTGGAAGGGCGATCCAGGGTAAGGGTTGCGTGCCTCAACTTCTCCAGATCATCGTCGGGAAGGGTGAGTTCCGTGTTGGAGCCGACTGCGAGGCGTGCCGCGACGGAAGGAAAGGGCTTTCGCCTCATGAGTCTCGAGGTCAAGGTCTTTTTTTTCATCCTCGCGAGCCTAATTGTAAGCGCTATCCTCACGTTTCTCCTCATGTCCCAACTGCACGGGTTTATTTCTCGCCTCGGACTCGGCTATGCGGAAACGATCATCAACACGTTGGTCAACCTCGTCGTGATGATGATCATGATCCAGGTCTTCATCCAGTGGCTTGTGATCAATCCTCTGAAGCGCGCGGTGTCCGCGTTGGAAGAGGTCGCCCAGGGAAACCTCGATGCCACGTTTCAACACGCCTCGCGGGATGAGCTCGGACTTTTGTCCGTCGCTTTCGAGGACATGCGAAAAAACCTGCGGGAGATCATCGAAAACCTACTTGCGCGGACGCGGGAAGCGGAAGAACTTGGCGAGATGGTAGAGCACGCGTCGCGGGAAAATGCCGAGGCCTCGGAGAGCATCGCCCGCGAGGCGGAAGGGGTTGCCATGGCCGCAAAGTCCGATCGCGAACGTCTGGCGTCCGCCGCCCAAGAGGGAGAGATGGTGCTTCGCGCCGTGGGGCACATGCGGGAGGCACTTGCCGGCGTTGAACGCGCGACGCGAAGCGTGGAAGAAGCGGTCGCCGGCGGACGGGAAGATATTGCCGGGGTCCTGCGGGAACTCGAGCGCCTCAAGGAGAAGGTGCAAAGCTGGACGTCGCTGGTCGATCGCCTAGGGCAGGAAATGGCTTCCGTAGACGACATCGTTCGTTTCATCACGGACCTCGCCGAACAGACCAACCTTCTCGCGCTGAATGCGGCGATCGAGGCGGCGCGGGCGGGCGAGCAGGGTCGCGGGTTTGCCGTCGTCGCCCAGGAAATTCGCAAGCTTGCCGAAGCTTCGGGGCGGTCTGCCCAGGAAATCGGAGATCGCCTGGCCCTTCTCCGTCGGCAAGCCGACGACGTGGTAGGGGCGATTACCCGAGGTGTAGAAGAACTCATTCAGACGTTTGCCGGGATTGCGGAAGCCGAAGAGGCGTTCGTGCGCATCGCCGGTACGGTGAAGGACATGGCCGACGAGGTTCGCTCGGCGGGGGCGGCCCTCGAAGACGTGGAGGACAAGTCCCAAGAGTTCATCACGGTGTTTCGCGAGATCGAGGCTTCCCTCGCAAAATCCATGGGGGCAATGGAGGCCATCGCAGGTCTCACCGAGGAGCAGACGGGAAAAGCGGAGGAAATGCTCGCCGCCCTCGAGCACATGCGCAAGGCGATCGGCAAGCTCGGTGAAGAGGCTCACCGTTTTGTCCTCGGCGGGTCCGACGCCGAAGAAGGGAAGCGCCTTCGACCCGTAGTAGCGATGTAATAGGCGGAGGCGGCGGATATCGTGCGTTTCTCAATAAGCGGTAAACCGAGGAAACGAATAGCCGGCCCTTTCCTGGGCCGGCTATTCGTTTCCTCTTCCAACATCGTCACACATCCTCACATCCCTCCGTGGTATACTACGTCCGTGCGGGAGGTAGAAACGAAGGAACATACACAAAAAACAAGAGAAGTTCCAGAGACGCGGTGCGGTGGATTGCCGATTGGGAGGGAAGGAAATGTCATCCCACGAACGAAGGGATGCGGTTGCTGCCGGGGCAGGGGAAGAGAGTTCTTCCGTGCCCTTTTGGGGTGTTGTGGGACGTAGGGTACCGGGTACTCCTGTGAACTTTTCGCCGCCCATCTCCGGGAATCGCCCGCCCTACTGCGAGGACGAGGGAAGGTACCTCTTGTGGTTTTTCGGCGAGCTCGAAAATGCGGAGTCCCTTCGGAGAAAGGTGAAAGTTGAACCTTTTTCTGCTTCGGCCTTCGGCGGAAGGGAGCAGGAGAGGTTGTTCCTTTCGGTGTGGAAGGCTCTCGGGAAAGAGGGTCTTTCTCTCCTTTCGGGGAAGTTTGCGTTTGCGCTCGTAGACCTGGAGGAGCGGGTCGTCCACCTTGGCGGCGATCCCTACGGGCTTCAGACTCTCTACTACGCTCCTGCACCGGATGCCCTCTTTTTTGCCACCAAGATTCTTCCGATTTTGGAAATTTCTGATCTTAGGCGGCGTGGAAATCCGAACCTCTTGTACATCTACCTCCGTTGGGGGCTAATCCCTACTCCCGGAGAAACGTTTTTCCGGGGGATTTACCGAGTTCCACCGGGTTTTGTGTACGTTGCTTCTGTAGACAACCCCGAAAACGGCCGACTCGAGCGTTTCGTCTCGCCGTCTCTCGAAGAGCCGGAGCGCGTTCCTTTTCCCGCGGCCAAGGAACGAGTCCGCGAGCTCTTTTTCCGCGCTCTTGCCGAAGCCGGCGGGAGGGAAGAGCAGTTGGGCGCCCTTCTTTCGGGCGGGATCGATTCTTCGGCCATTGTTATGGGGCTCCGCCACTTGTTTCCGCGACGCGACGTTTACGCCGTGAGCTTCGTCGCGGACGATGAGTTGGTCGGGGAGGAGCGGTTTGTCGACGTCGCCGCCCGGGCGGGTGAGGTGCACATGTACAAGTTTCGCATTCACCCGGACGAACTCGTCGCCGACGTCGAGGACCTCGTCCGCGTGCAAGAAGAACCTTTCGGAAGTACGAGCGTATACGCGCAGTTTCGCGGATTTCGGGCGGCCCGAACCTTGGGCCTACCCGTGCTTTTCAGCGGGCAAGGTGCGGACGAACTTCTAGGTGGGTACCTCTACCTCCGCGCCTTGCGCCTCGCATCCCTCTGGCGCAAGGGGAAGCGAGTCGAAGCGCTTGACTTTCTTTTGCGGAACTACCGTACCCTAACGGGGGGCAAGAATATCTTCGTCTACGTTCTTCCCCAGTTTTTTCCGTTTATAATAGAAAAAGGTTTAAATGGGAGTTCGTGGTTGAATTCTAGGTGGTTCGAAGAACGCGGAGCTTCGCCCGTTGAATTGAGTCAAAAAGTTGTACTTCGGAATTACAAGAAAGAATACGTACGTGAAGAAAATCAACACAACTTATTTGTAAAAAGTCTTCCGACTCTTTTGCGATACGAGTCGAGAAATTCGGAGTATTTTGGTATTAAAAAACGAAACCCATTTTTAAATAAAGAATTTGTAGAGTATATCCTACGCCTCCCCGAAGAGTACTTGATTGCCCGAGACGGCACGACAAAGTGGGTCTTCCGCGAGGCGATGCGGGGGATCGTCCCGGACGAGATTCTCGATCGAAAGGACAAGATCGGATTCGCAACACCGGAACACCGATGGTTGTTGGATCTTTCTCCTTGGGTGTCTTTCCTTTTGGAGGGAATTGACGAAGAGCGCTTTCCGTTTTTCCGACGCGAGGCCCTCCTCAGGGAATGGGAACGGGTTCGGCGAGATAAGGTTCTCTTCGACTTTCGCGTCTGGCGTTGGGTGAACGTGATCCTTTGGGCGAAGATGTTCGACGTCTCCTTCGAATAGTCCGTACCCGGTTTTTCGCAGAGGAAGTGCAAATTCACACGCCCGCGCACCAGTTTTTTTCTGGCGCGCTTTTGCGAAGTGCGCCTTTGTTTGGTCAAGAGGGCTTGGAGAAAGGAGGGCGTGTTCGGGTGCTTGAATGGTTTACTCGGTACGGGTACGTTTTCCTGTTTTTCGGCCTTCTCGGCGAGTACGTCGCCCTTCCCTTTCCCGGAGACCTCACGCTCGCTCTCGCAGGGGTACTCTCTCACCACGGAAAGCTGAACTTCGGTCTCGCGGCCGCCGTCGGCTTTTCGGGTACGGCGCTCGGGATGACCATCACCTACTGGATCGGGAGAGGGCTGGGCAAGCCCTTTCTCCTTCGGTACGGAAGCTACATCGCGCTCTCCCCGGAGCGCGTGGAACGTGGAATGCGCTGGATCGACCAATTCGGCCTCCCCTTGCTCGCGGTCGGCTATTTCCTTCCCGGCGTGCGCCACTTCACGGGGTACCTCTCGGGGGCGATGGGGATCCCTTTTCGGCACTTTGCCGCCGCCGCGTACGCCGGCGCCCTTGCCTGGGTCATGTTTTTCCTCACCTTGGGGAAGCTATTGGGGCCTAAGTGGGATGTCTACGCCCCCCTCGTCGAGAGGTACTCCTTGCCCTTGGGACTTGTGCTGCTCGCCGTTACGACGTCGTTCGTCTTGGCGCGTTTCCTCTGGAATCCGGCGCGGTCTTGGTGGACCCATTTTTTGCGCGAAGCGAACGCGACGTGGAAAGCCGTTCGCCGTTTTCGCCTCCTTCTCTACACGTCCGGAGCGATTCTCGCAGGAATGTCCCTCCTCCTCTTCAAACTCGTCGCGGACCTTTGGTCCCGGGACGTACGGGAGACCGACGCTCTCGTCTACGTTCTCGTGCAGGGGGCTCTGGAGGAGTTCCCTAGGCTTACCGTGCTTTCCCGTTTGGAAGATCTGAGCCGGCCGGAATTCCTCTTTTTTGTCCTGTTTGCAACTTCGGCGTGTGTCGTTTGGCGGGGGAGGGAGAAAGACCTGGAACTCGTCCTCCTTTTAGGTACGTTCGGGGGGACGCTCGGTGGGCTGTGGGTATTTCCTCGGATCTTTGCGCTTGCTTTCGCCTCTTTAGATCCTCCGGTAGAGTTTGCGGCGCCTGCGTTCGTCGTCCTGAGTTTTCTGTCCTTCGCTGCCTATTTGTCGGCGAGTTTTTCCCCGTGGCTTTGGCTCCGCGGATTACTCGGCGGGGCGTTTGCGGTCCTGGTCGGCGGGACGTTCTTTGCGGACCTTGCCTTTTCCCCCGCTTCCTGGAGCGGGGTTGTGGCAAGCGGGATGTTGGGCGCCTTGTGGAGCGGAGTGCACGTCGTCTTTTACGAGGCCGCGCGAATCTGGCGGACGGAAAGACGAAGGGTGTTCCTACGCGCGGTGAGGGAAGTCCACTGAGTTTTTTGCACGGCCGGGGCTCAAAATACTAGTAAGACAAATCAAAAAAAAAAAAAAAAAAAAAAAAAAAAAAAA